>JALWCD010000101.1 GCA_027036915.1 Thermodesulfatator sp.
GACTACGTGGGGGCGGAAGATCTGATCAAGAAGATTCAGGATGGCTGGCTGGATTTCGATAAGGCCGTGGCCACCCCGGACATGATGCCCCTGGTGGGGCGGATCGGAAAGATCCTTGGACCGCGGGGGCTTATGCCCAGCGCCAAGACCGGGACGGTGACTTTCGATGTGGCCCGGGCGGTAAAAGAGATCAAGGCCGGGAAGGTGGATTTTAAAGTGGACCGGGGCGGGGTGGTGCATGCTCCGGTGGGCAAGGTCTCTTTCGGGGAGAAGAAGATACTGGAGAATCTTGCGGCCTTTTTTGACGCCCTTTTGCGGGCCAAGCCTTCGGCGGCCAAGGGGCAGTATATAAAGAGCGTGACCCTTTCCACGACCATGGGGCCGGGGATCAAGGTCGACCCGGCGGATGTAAGGAATCTGGTGAAGGATTATCAGGCGGAATAAATCTCAGGCGTCCCTCCTTGCGGGAGGCGACCCTGAGTCGGAGATAACAGGTAGCCCGGCGGGCTTTAAACGGCCCTGAGGCCGGCCTGTGGAGGCGAAGGGAAGCCTTCGTCCAAAGTTTTTGAAATAAGGAGGCCACCGGTGCTTACGCGTGCCCAGAAAGAGGAACTGGTAAAGAATCTTCGGGAGAAGTTTCAGGAGGCTCAGGCGGTCTTCGTGACCTCCTTTAAGGGGCTTACGGCCAACGAGAGCAACGAGCTCCGGAGGCGGGTGCGGGAGGCCGGAGGCGAGTACCGGGTGGTGAAAAACACCCTGCTCAGGATCGCCTCCACCGACACTCCGGCGGCGCCCATTCAGGATTTCATCGAGGGGCCCACGGGGATCGCCCTGGCTTATAAGGATCCGGTAGCCCTGGCCAAGGTGCTTAAGGAGTTTGCGGAGGAACATGAGGCTCTGGTTCTACGGGGGGCGGCCCTGCAGGGCAAACCCGTGGATGTGAAGGGGATCGAGGCCCTGGCCAAGCTTCCGCCGAGGGAGGTGCTTCTGGCGCAGCTTCTGGGTCTGCTTCAGGCTCCGCCCGCCAGGCTGGTTCAGTTGCTGGCCAATGTGTTGCGGAGCTTCCTCTATGTGCTCAGGGCCATTGAGGAGAAAAAGAAGGCCGAAGGGGGCCAGTAAGTTTAAAAATCCCAGAAGGAGGCAGGTAAGATGGCGGTAACCAAGGAAGAAGTAATCGAGTTTATTGCCAACATGAGCGTGCTGGAGCTTTCGGAGTTCATCAAGGAGCTTGAGGAGAAATTCGGAGTGAGCGCGGCGGCGCCGGTGGCGGCGGTTGCGGCGGCTCCGGGAGCGGCGCCCGGGGCGGAGGCCGCGCCCGCGGAGGAGAAGACCGAGTTTGACGTTATTCTCACGGATGCCGGCGGTCAGAAGATTCAGGTGATCAAGGAAGTCCGGGCCATCACCGGGCTGGGTCTCAAGGAGGCCAAGGAACTGGTGGAGAGCGCTCCCAAGCCCGTGAAAGAGGGCGTCTCCAAGGAGGAGGCTGAGGAGATCAAAAAGAAACTCGAGGCCGTTGGCGCCAAGGTAGAAATCAAGTAAAATTATTGGGAAAAAAGATCGGAAAAACGAGGGCTTCTCCCCGGGAAGGGGAAAGCCCTTATTGTGTTTGAAAATTAGGGAAGGAGGCGATCCGGAAGATGGAGACCCCCACCATTGTCCCGGCCAGGATTAGAAGGAATTTCGGGAGGGTCAAGCCTCCCATGGAGGTGCCCTACCTCATCCGGTTGCAGAGGGAATCCTATCGCGAATTTCTTCAGAAGGATGTCCCGGCCAATGCCCGCAAAAACAAGGGAATTCAGGCCGCTCTCCAGGAGGTCTTCCCCATCAAGGATTTTACCGGCACGGCGGAACTAGAGTTCGTGGACTACGAGATTCTGCCTCCGGAGCTTACCCCGGAGGAATGCTGGGAGAAGGGGCTTACCTACGAGGCCCTCATGAAACTGAGGGTGAGGCTTATTACCTACGATGTGGACCCGGAGAGCGGTACGCAGAGCATCCGGGACATCAAGGAACAGGAGATCTTTTTCGGTTCCGTGCCTCTGATGACCGAGGACGGACGCTTCATCGTGAACGGCACCGAAAGGGTGGTGGTCAGCCAGCTTCAGCGTTCGGCCGGGGTCATCTTCGACCACGACAAAGGCAAGGCCCACGCCGGAAAGATCGTTTACACCGCGCGGATCATTCCGGCCAAGGGGTCCTGGCTGGATTTCGAATACGATCATCGGGGAAGGTTGCTGGCCCGTATTGATCGCCGGAAGAACTTTACGGCCACCACCTTTCTTAAGGCCATGGGTATGACCGAGGAGGAGATTCTCAATTATTTCTATCCCCGGGAGAAGTTCATTATTCATCCGGATCGCATCGAAAAGGAGATCAACCCCGAGGTCTTCCTCACCCAGAAGGTCTCGGTGGACATTGTGCATCCCGAGACCGGAGAGGTCCTGCTTAAGGCCGGCCGCAAGGTGACCAAGGCGGCGCTCAAGCGGATTCTTGAGGCCGGGGTCAAGACCGTTCCGGTGACGGAGAAGGAGTTTCTCGGTCGGGTGGCGGCCAAGGATGTGGTGGATCCCGAGACCGGAGAGGTCATCCTGGAGTGCAACGAGGAGATCACCAAGGAAAAACTGGCCCGTTTGCGGGAGGCCGGGGTCAAGGAGGTGGAATGCCTTTACATCGATATTCATCGTTATACCCGGGCCCTGCGGGATACGCTCAAGCTCGACAAGGCCAAGACCCGGGAGGAGGCCCTGATCGAGATTTATCGCAAGATGCGGCCTTCGAGCCCGGCCACGCTCGAGGTGGCCGAGCCCTATTTTAAGTCCCTCTTCTTCGACCCGGCCACCTACAACCTTTCGGAGGTCGGCCGTTACAAGATCAACCTGCGGCTCGGTCTCGACATTCCCATTACCCAGACCACCCTCACCAAGGAGGACGTGCTAGCTATTCTTAAGGAGCTTATCCGTCTCAAGGAGGAGGGGGGTGAGGGCGACGATATAGACCACCTGGGCAACCGGAGAGTGCGAGCGGTAGGAGAGCTGGCGGAGAATCAGTACCGGGTGGGGCTGGTGCGGATGGAGCGGGCGGTCAAGGAACGCATGACCCTTCAGGACGTGGAAGCGCTCATGCCTAACGACCTTATCAATCCCAAGCCGGTCTCCGCGGCCCTGCGGGAGTTCTTTGCCCAGGGGCAGCTTTCGCAGTTCATGGATCAAACCAATCCCCTTTCCATGATCACCCACAAGCGCCGTCTTTCGGCCCTGGGGCCCGGAGGTCTTACCCGGGAGCGGGCGGGTTTCGAGGTGCGGGACGTACATCCCTCGCACTACGGCCGGATCTGCCCCATCGAGACCCCGGAGGGGCCGAACATCGGGCTCATCGTCTCCATGGCCACCTACGCCCGGACTAATCCTTACGGGTTCCTTGAGACCCCCTATCGTCTGGTCAAGAATGGACGGGTGACGGACCAGGTCATCTATCTCAACGCCGCGGAAGAAAAGGACATGGTCATCGCCCAGGCCACCATCAATGTGGACAAGGACGGTAACATCCTGGATGAGGTGGTGCCGGCCCGGAAGGCGGGTGAGTTCATTATGGCCCGACGGGAAGAGGTGGACCTGGTGGACCTGGTTCCGGCCCAGGTGGTGAGTGTATCCTCCTCTCTGATCCCGTTTCTGGAACATGACGACGCCAACCGGGCCCTCATGGGTTCTAACATGCAGCGCCAGGCGGTGCCGCTGGTACGGACGGAGGCTCCGCTGGTGGGCTCGGGGATGGAGAAGATTGCGGCCCGGGATTCGGGACTGGTGATCCTGGCCGAGGATGACGGGGTGGTGGAGGACGTGGACGCCACCCGGATCGTGGTGCGTTATCAGGGGCGGAACGGAGGGGCTCCGGAGGTCAAGATTTACAACCTCATGAAGTGGCGTCGGTCCAATCAGAACACCACCTTCAATCAGAAACCCCGGGTGCGGCCGGGGCAGAGGGTGAAGAAGGGCGAGGTGCTGGCCGATGGGCCTTCCACGGACGGGGGAGAACTGGCTCTGGGCAAGAACATCCTGGTGGCCTTCATGCCCTGGCGGGGATATAACTTCGAGGACTCCATCGTGATCTCGGAACGCCTGGTGCGGGATGACGTTTACACCTCCATCCACATCGAGGAGTTTGAGTGCGTGGCCCGGGAGACCAAGCTCGGCCGGGAAGAGATCACCCGGGACATTCCCAACGTGAGCGAAGAGGCCCTTTCCAATCTGGACGAAAGCGGAATCGTAAAGATCGGGGCCTACGTGCGCCCGGGGGACATCCTGGTGGGCAAGGTCACCCCCAAGGGGGAGGTGCAGCTTACCCCGGAGGAGAAGTTGCTCCGGGCCATTTTCGGGGAGAAGGCCAGCGACGTGAAGGACACCTCCCTGCGGGTGCCGGCCGGGATAGAGGGGATCGTGATCGACACCAAGGTCTTCACCCGGCGGGGGGTGGAAAAGGATCAGCGGGCCCTGGCCAAGGAGGCGGAAAAGATTGCGCGTCTGGAAAAGGACCGGGCGGACTATCTTGAGATCCTTCGCCGGAGCACGCTTGCGGCCCTAGAGGAGGTTCTCTCCGGGGAGGCGGCTGCGGCGGCCTATATAGACGAGGCGGGCAACGAAATCGTGGCCCGGGGGGCGGAGATCACCCGGGAGGTGCTGGAGAGGGTTCCTCTGTCTCAGATCCGGGAGCTGGCTCCCAAGGGGCTCAAGAAGAAGGTGGACGAGATTCTTAAGAATTTTGAGACCAAAAAGGCCGAGATCATTCATGAGTTCGAGCAGCGGATCAAGCGGGTCACCAAGGGGGACGAGCTTCCGCCCGGGGTGCTCAAGGTGGTGAAGGTCTACGTGGCCATGAAGCGGAAGCTTCAGCCCGGAGACAAGATGGCCGGGCGTCACGGAAACAAGGGTGTGGTCTCCAAGGTGGTGCCCATCGAGGACATGCCTTATCTTCCGGACGGGACTCCGGTGGACATGGTGCTTTCGCCGCTGGGGGTGCCCTCCCGGATGAACATCGGTCAGATTCTTGAGACCCACCTGGGCTGGGCCTGTAAGGAACTGGGGAGGAAGCTCGCGCGGCTGGCCGAGGAGCATCAGGTTCAGGCGGTGAAGGATCTCCTGAAGCGGCTCTTCAGCGAGGAGGAATATCAGCGTCTGGTCGAGGGGAAGACTGAGGAGGAGATCCTGGATATGGCCCGGGCCTTTGCGGAGGGTATCCCGGTGGCCACGCCGGTCTTCGACGGGGCCAAGGAGCCCGAGATCAAGGCCTGGTTGCGCGAGGCCGGTCTTTCCGAGACCGGACAGACCGTGCTCTACAACGGCATGACCGGAGAACCTTTCCGGGAACCGGTGACCGTGGGTTACATGTACATGCTCAAGCTCCATCACCTGGTGGACGACAAGATCCATGCCCGGGCCACCGGTCCTTACTCCCTCATCACCCAGCAGCCGCTCGGCGGTAAGGCCCAGTTCGGTGGTCAGCGTCTGGGCGAGATGGAGGTCTGGGCCATGGAGGCCTACGGGGCGGCTTACGCCCTCCAGGAATTCCTCACGGTCAAGAGCGACGACGTGACCGGAAGGACCCGGATGTACGAAAAGATCGTCAAAGGGGAGAACTTCCTTGAGCCGGGTCTTCCGGAAAGCTTTAAAGTTCTGGTTAAAGAACTCCAGGGCCTCTGTCTGGACGTGGAGGTTCTGGAGGAATAAGCCTCTTTGAGGAGGTGCGAGCCCATGGAAGAGCTTTTCTCTTATTTCGCCAAGCCCAAGGATCCCATGGACATCAAGGCCATTCGCCTGGGGCTGGCCTCTCCGGAGAAGATCCGGGAGTGGAGCCACGGGGAGGTCAAGAAACCCGAGACCATCAATTACCGTACGCTCAAGCCCGAGCGGGATGGCCTTTTCTGTGCCAAGATCTTCGGTCCGGTGAAGGATTACGAGTGTCTCTGCGGAAAGTACAAGCGGGCCAAGCATCGGGGGGTGATCTGTGAGAAATGCGGGGTGGAAGTCATCCAGAGCAAGGTGCGCCGGGAGAGGATGGGGCACATCGAGCTTGCGGCCCCGGTGGCGCACATCTGGTTCCTGAGGAGCGTGCCGAGCAAGATCGGTTCTCTTCTGGATCTCACCCTGAAGGAGCTTGAGGCTGTTCTTTACTTTGAGAAGTACATCGTGGTGGAAAGTGAGGTGCCGGAGCTTCCCCGGGGCAAGGTGCTCACGGAGGAGCAGGTCTACGCCTTCCGTCAGAAGTATGGAGAGAAGTTCCGGGTGGGCATGGGCGCGGAGGCCGTGCGGGAGATCCTCCGGACCCTCGATCTGGATCAGCTGGCCGAGGAGATCCGGGCCGAGATGGAAAAGACCTCTAGCGAGGCCCGGCGGAAGAAGCTCGGCAAGCGTCTCAAGGTGGTGGACGCTTTGCGGACCTCGGGCAACCGGCCGGAGTGGATGATCCTGGAGGTGGTGCCGGTCATTCCGCCGGAGCTTCGGCCCCTGGTGCCCCTGGAGGGAGGGCGTTTCGCCACCTCGGATCTTAACGATCTTTATCGCCGGGTGATCAACCGTAACAACCGTCTCAAGCGCCTGATAGAGCTGGACGCCCCGGAGGTGATCGTGCGCAACGAGATGCGCATGCTCCAGGAGGCGGTGGACACCCTGTTTGACAACGGCCGTCGGGGGCGGCCGGTGACCGGGCCCAACCGCCGTCCCTTAAAGAGCCTCTCGGATATGCTCCGGGGCAAACAGGGACGCTTCCGGCAGAACCTTCTCGGGAAGCGGGTGGATTTCTCCGGCCGCTCGGTGATCGTGGCCGGTCCCGAGCTGCGGATGCACCAGTGCGGGCTTCCGAAGAAGATGGCCCTAGAGCTCTTCAAGCCCTTCATCTACCAGTGGCTGGAGAAGAACGGCTACGCCACCACCATCAAGACCGCCAAGCGCCTGGTGGAGGAGGAAGATCCCCTGGTCTGGGATGCGCTGGAGGAGATCGTCAAGGAGTTCCCCATCATGCTCAACCGGGCGCCCACGCTTCACCGGCTGGGTATCCAGGCCTTTGAGCCCGTGCTCATCGACAGCAAGGCCATTCAGCTCCATCCCCTGGTTTGCGTGGCCTACAACGCGGACTTCGACGGGGACCAGATGGCGGTGCACGTGCCCCTTTCGGTTGAGGCCCAGACCGAGTGCCGGGTGCTCCTCCTTTCCACCAACAACATTCTTCTTCCGGCCAGCGGCGTGCCGGTGGTCTATCCCACGCAGGACATGGTGCTGGGTCTCTTCTACATGACTCTCGAGCGGCCCTTTGCCAAAGGGGAAGGGCGGGTCTTTCGTGATCCGGAGGAGGTCCTTCTGGCCTACCAGGAGGGGGCCGTGGATCTTCAGGCCCGAATCAAGGTCCGGATGAACGGGCGTCTGGTGGAGACCACCCCCGGGCGTCTGATCTTTGCCACCATCGTGCCGGAGGAGATCCCCTTTGAGGAATACAACCAGCCCCTTCGCAAGAAGGAACTTCAGCGTCTCATTGACCTTTCCTATCGCCGGGCCGGAGCCAAAAAGACCGTTATCTTTGCCGACCGCATGAAGGACATGGGCTACCAGATGGCCACCGAGGCCGGGCTTTCCATCTGTGTGGACTATCTGGTGATCCCCAGGAAGAAGGCCGAGATCCTGGCCGAGGCCGAGAAGAAGGTGGAGGAGATCCTCAAGCAGTACCGGGACGGACTGATCACCGACGGTGAGCGGTACAACAAGACCGTGGACATCTGGTCGGCGGCCACCGACCAGGTGACCAAGGAGATGATCAAGGAGATGGAGACCGCGGAGTACGTGGGGCCGGACGGGAAGAAGGTGATCGGCCCCAGCATGAACCCGGTCTACATCATGGCCTATTCCGGGGCCCGGGGTTCGGTGGACCAGATTCGACAGCTGGCGGGTATGCGGGGGCTGATGGCCAAGCCCTCGGGTGAGATCATCGAGACCCCCATCAAGAGCAATTTCCGGGAGGGCCTTTCCGTTCTGGAATACTTCGTCTCCACGCACGGGGCCCGTAAGGGGCTGGCGGATACGGCTCTGAAGACTGCCAATGCCGGGTACCTTACCCGGCGTCTGGTGGACGTGGCTCAGGATTGCACGGTGGTGGAGGAGGACTGCGGAACCATCGATGGCCTGGAGGTGGGGCACCTTATTGAGGCCGGGGAGATCATGGAGCCGGTGTGGGACCGGGTGCTCGGTCGCGTGGCCCTTGAGGACATCGTGGATCCGGTGACCGGAGAGGTCCTGGTCCGGGCCAACGAGGAGATCGACGAGAAGGCCGTGAAGAAGCTGCGGGAGGCCGGTATCGAGAAGGTGGCCATCCGTTCGGTCCTCACCTGTCAGAGCCGTTACGGGGTCTGCGCAAAATGTTACGGACGGGATCTCGCCACCGGGCGCATGGTGGAGATCGGGGAGGCCGTGGGTATCATCGCGGCCCAGTCCATCGGAGAGCCCGGTACCCAGCTCACCATGCGGACCTTCCACATCGGAGGGACCGCCAGCCGGGCCGTGGAACAGAGCGAACACCGGGCTCAGACCCAGGGACAGGTGAAGTTCATCAACCTGAAGACTGTGCGCAGCCGGGATGGTTCTCTGATCGCTCTGAACCGTCAGGGCGAGATCGCCATCGTCTCTCCGGACGGTCGGGAAAAGGAACGGTATCCCGTGGTTTACGGGGCCAAGCTCCGGGTGGAGGAGGGGCAGGAGGTAAAGCCCGGAGACCTTCTGGTGGAGTGGGATCCCTTCACCAACCCCATCATCACCGAGGTTTCCGGGAAGGTGAAGTTCGGGGACATCATCGACGGGGTCACGGTGGACGAACGCACGGACCCCATTACCGGAAGGGTGAGTATCATCGTGCGGGAATACAAGCTCACGGATTATCGGCCCCGGATCTCCATCAAGGACGAACGCGGGCGCACCATAAAACTTCCTTCGGGCAAGGGCGAGGCCCGTTATCTCCTTCCGGTGGGGGCCATCCTCACGGTTCAGGAAGGGGACTATGTGGAGGCCGGGGACATCATCGCCAAGATTCCCCGGGAGACGGTCAAGACCAAGGACATCACCGGTGGTCTCCCCCGGGTGGCCGAACTCTTTGAGGCCCGCAAGCCCAAGGACTACGCCGTGATCAGCGAGATTGAGGGCGAGGTGATCTTCGACAAGGAGCTCAAGGGTAAACGTAAGATCATCGTGAAGCCCGAGGTCGGGGAGGCCAAGGAGTATTTAGTGCCCAAAGGAAAGTACCTGGCAGTCCAGGAGGGCGATTACATCCGGGCCGGTGATCCCCTGATCGAGGGTTCCCCGAATCCTCACGATATCCTGCGGGTGAAGGGTGTCAAGGAACTGGCCAAGTTCCTGGTGGAGGAGATCCAGGAGGTCTATCGGCTCCAGGGGGTGAGGATCAACGACAAGCACTTTGAGGTCATCGTGCGGCAGATGCTCAAAAAGGTCAAGATCAAGGAGACCGGAGACACCCGTTTCATGATCGGGGAGCTGGTGGATCGGGCGGTCTTTGAGGAGGAGAACGAGCGGGTGCTGAGGGAAGGCGGGCGGCCGGCGGTGGCCGAGCCGGTGGTGCTCGGAATAACCAAGGCCGCGCTGAACACCGAGAGCTGGCTCTCGGCGGCCTCCTTCCAGGAGACCACCCGGGTGCTCACGGATGCGGCGCTCGCCGGCAAGGTGGATTACCTGCGGGGACTCAAAGAGAACGTGATCATCGGGCGTCTCATCCCGGCCGGAACCGGCCGTGTTTACTACGATATGAAGGCCAAGGAAAAAGAGGCCCTTCAAGCCCAGAAGAAGGCCGAGCTGGAATTGCCCCTTTAAGGACTCCCGGGGCGGTCCTTTCGGGCCGCCCCGATTTTTATTCCCTGAAAAGTTTCCTGAAGAACCACTCCGAGGGACAGAAGTTTATGATCCCGGCAAGGAGACTCATGAGCGCCACGAACCAGAGGAGGTATTCCCCCCAAGGGCGGCCGGAGTGCATAAGCCAGAGCCCCGCCAGAAGGATTACCCCCATAAGAATTCGCTGAGCCCTTATAGTCTTCATATCAGGCCTCCGCTTGTATTTTGTAACTATTATATCCAATTTGGCCCGAAATTGTTTGAGATTGTAAATCTTTCAGGCGGATGATCAGGGTCCGGTAGTCCGGAGCGGTGAGAAGATCCGGGAGGAAGGTTTTCTTTCCGGGGATTCCTTTGAAAAGCTGGGCCAGGAAGGCTTTTATCTTCTTGGCCGCGGTCTCGGGACGGAAGAATCTTCCCATCTCCTCAAGAAGCTCCCGGGCCAGGGCGGCCCGGAGAGAGACTCCTCTGGAAAGACTCTGTTTCCTTTGATATTCCTCAAAGATCCAGGGATTTCGCAGGGCGGCCCGGCCCACCATCACGGCGTGGCAGCCGGTTTCCCGAAAAAGCCTTTCTATATCTTCCCAGGTG
>JALWCD010000102.1 GCA_027036915.1 Thermodesulfatator sp.
GGTCAGCCCGGCCGGGATTTTCGAGGATCTCAGGCGCCGGGATTTTACCGCCAACGCCATGGCCGTGGGGCTTTCCGGGAAATACTGCAAGAAGTTGCTCGACCCTCTGGACGGCCTTCGGGATCTTGAGGCCGGCTGGCTGCGGGTCCTTCACGAGAACTCCTTCGTGGACGACCCCACCCGGATCTTTCGAGCCGCCCGTTACGCCGTACGTTTCAACTGGCGTCTGAGTCCGGAGACCCTCCGGGCCCTGGCCAGGGCCTATCAGAGGGAAACGCCCCTGCGTCTCACCCCGGCCCGCATTCTGGGAGAAATAAAACGCCTGCTCCGGGAATCAGAACCCGGAAAAATCATGCTCTGCCTGGAAGAACTAGGCCTCTGGCTGGCCCTGGGGCTTCCCGAACCTCCGAAAGCCTCCACCTCCCATCTGGACTTCCTGCGCCAAAACCTCTCCGAGAAGATCCTTCTTAAGGGGCTTCTCCTGGCTCTGGCCGAGGGTCAGGAGGCAAACCTCCTCCGCCTCGGACTCGCCCCCGGGGAGGCCGGGAAATTCTCCCGGGCCTGGCGGGATCTTGCCTCTCTCCCTCCGGACCTCCTTCAGACCTCAAGCCCCAGCCAAAGATATAGACTTTTAAACCCTTACCCTCTGGAAGTAATCGCGGGATTTTTTCTGAAATATACAGAGTTAAGAAATGTTATTAAAGAATATCTTAAAAACAGGAACGTGCGTCCGGAGGTTTCCGGGAGGGATCTTCAGCGAATCTTCGGGCTTTCTCCAGGGCCCAGGGTGGGGGAAATCCTGCGTCAACTTCTCTACGCTCGCCTTGACGGGCGAGTCAAAACCCGGGAAGATGAGCTAAGTTTCGTCCGGACTTTGATCTCCGAGGAGGCCTGAGTATGTGGTTTCCGGATCTCCGGGGGCTTATCCTGGTGGCTCCACCGCTTCTTGCGGCCATCACCTTTCATGAGCTGGCCCATGGCTGGGTGGCCTGGCGTCTGGGAGATCCCACGGCCAAAGCGGCCGGACGTCTCACCCTTAACCCCCTCAAACATCTCGACCCTGTGGGCACCCTGGTTCTGGTCCTGACCCAGGCCATCGGCTGGGCTCGTCCCGTCCCGGTAAATCCTCACTATTTCCGCAATCCCCGGCAAGACATGATGTGGGTGGGTCTGGCCGGCCCGGGGGCCAACTTTCTTCTGGCCCTGGGCCTGGCCCTTCTCTATCATTCTCTGGCCCCCTGGCTATCGGGAACCGGCCCGGGAGGAGCCCTGAAACTCATGCTGGCCCTGGGCGTTCAGATCAACGTGGGACTGGGGCTCTTCAACCTCCTCCCGGTGCCTCCCCTTGATGGGAGCCGGGTGCTGGCCGGCCTGCTCCCTCCATCCCTGGCCTACACCTATCTCCGTTACGAATTCCTGGGGTTCGTTTTTCTGGTGGCTCTAATCTTTACAGGTGCGGTGGATAAAATTATATTCCCCTTGATTTTTGGACTCTCCAAGCTTCTTCTGGGAGGATGAGCGGTGGCGGCCAAAAGGGTGCTCAGCGGCATGCGCCCCACGGGTCCCCTTCATCTGGGCCATCTCCACGGGGTGCTGAAAAACTGGTTAGCACTTCAGGAAAAGTACGAATGTTTCTATTTCGTGGCGGACTGGCACGCCCTGACCACGGAATACGAAAACCCCCGTCGAATTCCGGAATTCAGTCGAGAACTCCTTCTGGAATGGCTCTCGGTGGGCCTGGATCCGGCAAAAAGTACCCTCTTCATCCAATCCGCCATCAAGGAGCATGCCGAACTTTACCTCCTTTTCGGGATGATCGTGCCGGTCTCCTGGCTCGAACGCAACCCCACCTATAAGGAGATGCTCCAGAATCTGAAACACAGGGATCTTTCCACCTTCGGTTTTCTGGGCTATCCGGTGCTCCAGGCCGCAGACATTCTCATTTACAAGGCCGAAAAGGTTCCGGTAGGGGTGGATCAGCTCCCCCATCTTGAACTCACCCGGGAGATCGCCCGTCGTTTCAACTATCTTTACGACCGGGAAGTCTTTCCCCTTCCCGAGCCCCTTCTTTCCCGCGAAGCCGCCAAGGTTCCCGGAATCGACGGCCGGAAGATGAGCAAAAGCTACGGCAACGCCATTTTCCTCAACGACTCCGAAGAGGAGGTTCGGCGCAAGGTCCTGGCCATGGTCACGGATACCGGGCGCCCCCGCAAAAGCGATCCCGGGGACCCGGAAAACCGTTGCGTGGCCTTCAATCTCATAAGACTCTACACCCCGGAGGCCAGGGTCAAAGAAATCGTGGAGGAATGTCGGGCGGCCCGTCTGGGTTGCAAGGATTGCAAAAGGGAGCTGGCGGAGAGGGTTATAGAGGCCCTCACGCCCATCTGGGAGAGGCGGGCCGAACTTGAGTCCCGAAAAGGACTTTTCGAAGAGATCCTGGCCGAAGGACACCGCCGGGCCCGCGAGGCGGCCCGTCGGACCCTGGAGGAAGTCAGGGAGGTCCTCTGGGGTCCCCGATATTTCTAGACCCTCACCGGAATGGACCGCACGAAAAAGATCCCCCGACCGTCGTAAGAGAGGACCAGGGCTCGGGTCTCAAGCCCTTCGGTCAGGGCGGCCCTGAGGCTTTCGGCAAAGGCCGGCTGTATCTCCTCCGCCGGTCTCATTTCCTCCGCCTCCTGACGAAAGACCAGGAACAGGAGACCGGCCCGTATCCCGGATCGTAGGAGATCGCGCAGGGTCTCAAGGTGACGAAGACCCCTCAAGGTCGGGGCGTCCGGGAAAAGACCCGTGGCCCCCCGGGCCCAGGTTACCCCCTTGACCTCCAGATAAAGATCTCCCTCTGCGGTCTTGAGGTAAAAATCCAGTCTCCCCTCCCCTGCCCTGGGTTCGGGCTGAAACTCCTCAAAGTCTCCGAAGGGCCTGAGTCTGAAAAGGAGATTGGCCGCGAGTTTGCGGTGATAACCGGAATGGCAGAAACACCAGTAGTTTTGCCACCGGAAGGCCAGGAGATCCCAGGCGGTTTTCCGCCGGGGATTTGAGACCGCCCGGAGGAGCACCGGTCTTCCCGGGACGGCCAGATCCGGCAACCTTCCCGGATCGTGAAGATGGGCCTCCACGATTTTCCCTCCCGGGAACGCCACCCGGGCCAGGAAACGATTGGGACGTTCGAGAAAGATCCCGGTTGCATCAGCCGGTATCTCGAAGATCTTCACCCCTTAAGCC
>JALWCD010000103.1 GCA_027036915.1 Thermodesulfatator sp.
CGGTGGGGATGAGGGTACCGGGGCGGGTACTTGAGGTGGGAGAAGGAGATGTTGTGGAACGCGGGGACAGTGCGCCCGGAAACCCTTGATACAAGCAAATTTTTTTGTCCGGGGTGTCAAAGTTGGGCTTGAACAAAGGCTTTTAGTCTCCCGTTCCAGTTCCCTTGAAAACCGGTCCGGATCGTGTTCGGCGCCAAGAAGGAAAAGGCGGCGGTAAGCGGTGGCGAAGTTTCCCGGGGTGAGCCGCAGGGTGTAAAGGCGCAGGCGGTGTTCCTCTCGGGCCGCATCCCTGAAGAGGGCCACGAAAAGCCGCCAGGCCTGCTCCGGTTCCATGGGGCGAAATTCCACCCGAAGGTCAAACCGCCGGGCCGTGGCCTCATCCAGTATCTCGGCAAGATTGGTGGTGCAGATGAACCAGCCCTCGTATCTCTCCATCCCGGTGAGCATCTCGTTGACCCAGGTGATCTCCCAGGAGTGACGGGCCTCACGGCGCGTGCGCAGAAAGCTGTCCACCTCGTCGAGGAGAAGAACCGCCCCCTGCCTTTCGGCCTCTCGAAACATGGTGGCGATAGCTTGTTCCGTCTCGCCTACATAGGGAGAGAAAAGATCCGAGGCCCGGCGCACCACCAGAGGACGCTCCAGGCGTTCGGCCAGGCGGCGGGCAAGCTCGGTCTTTCCGGTTCCCGGAGGCCCGTAGAAAAGAAGTCGGGCAGGATAGTCGCTTTCTGTCAGGGCGAAGATCTCCTCGATGGGCGGGCTGGTGTTCAAGACCTCCGCTCGGAAGGGGAGCTGGGGCCGGCTCTTACGGGCAGAGACGGGCCCTTTCCCCATAATCTGGAGGGCAGAGGAAAGGAGTCTTTCCAAGTCGCGCTCGGGCTCTCCGGAGTTAACCGTGGCCACCACCCGCGCGGCCCGGGTGATGAGGGCCGGAGGAATCTCCTCCCGGGCCAGGGTTCGCCGCCAGGCCTCGCTCACCGAAAGCCTCTCGGTGGCCTCGTGAATCAGCTGCAGGCGGATCTCCACGGGCATGCTCTCCACCGGAACTACAAGATCGAAACGGCGCAGATGGGCCGGGTCTATACCTCTCAGCACGTTTACTATCCAGATCACCGGAATCGGATTGCTTTCGAGGAAACGATTGACTTGAATCTTTCTTGGCAGATTCTTCTTAGAAAAGTTTAAAAAGTTCGCTCTTCCCAGAATGTCTTCGGCCTCGTCCAAAAGAATAATGGAACGCTCCGGGCCGGGGGAGAGGACCTGCTGAGCCACAAAAAGGGCTTTAAGGCGATCCGTAGGAGTGAAAGGTTCGAGATCCGGCTTGAGAAAGGCCACCTCAAAAAGATTGGCTCTGAGACGGGCGGCTAAGGCTTTGGAAAGTTCGGTCTTGCCAGTCCCCGGAGGCCCGTAGAGAAGCACATTGACCCCAGGGCGCCTTTCCCGAAGGGCTCGCTCAAGATAACCGGTGAGAATCCCCAACTCTGGAAGATGGGAAAATCTCTCCAATGGGAGAGCGGGGGAGGAAACTCGGCGGAAGTAACCGGAAAAGAATTCCCACCGATCCCGATGTCGAATGAAAAGCCTCTGGAGCAGAAGCTCGTCTATTTCGAAAATGTTGTTCAGATAAACCTTTCCGTTTCGCCAGATGTCCGCAGTAAGGAGATTTCCGGAGACCAAACGCCCTGAAGTGAGCACCTGATAGAGATCCCCTAGAGGCCACCCAAAAAGCCGGGCCAGACAGCGCAGGGCCGAATTGAAAGGCATCTCCCCCAGATCCCGCAGGAAATCATCAAAAAGAGGATCGCTCGTACTTAAGATAACGAAAGTGAGAAAAGTTCTTTCCTTTTCTTCAAGGCCCAAAGCCTCGGAAAAAATTTCCAAGTTCTCCTTTAACACCGGGTCGAAGGAAGAAGCCCCGGCCTCAAGATCCGGCAGAAGCTCGTAAAGCCCCTCGAAAAAAGCCCTCACATTTACTACGAGACGATCCGCGGCTTCATCCACGAGAAGAAAGGTTTTCTTCTTTCGCTCGAAGTAAGGTAGAAGTAGCCCTAACCAGTGTTCACTGCGATAATCTGAATGCCAAAGCTTTTCCTCAAGCTTCGACTCAATACGGTTTCGGCAAAGAAGGGTAAGTCTGGCGATCCAGTAGACCACAAGGCCGTTCTCTAAAAAAACTTCCTCCAAGGTTATCACCTCCGTGTTTTTGTAATTTTCCGCATCTTTAATATATGGAAGGGGATAGTGACACCCTTATGTCAGTGATATTAGCCACCTTGTTTGGGAACGATTTTTTTCGTCTATGGATAAAAGGACTGAATAAGCTTATGCTTTGTGTTGTTCTGGCATAAAAATAACTTCAAAGGATTGGGATAAATGTTAACCTATGGCGAAAAAGACAAGGTGAGATCCAGAAAAAAACCTCCCGCCGTGTGATGAAGGACATCCTTGCCGGAGAAAATGTGGAAGAGATCTCTGTTGAGGACCTGATGCGTGAAGCTAAAAAGAAGTAGACGGAAAATGAATTAGTTCTGGCCAGAATAGGCTCACATAACCAGTTGTTTTAAAAGATATAGCGAAATGCAGTCCCACAAGATAAGAAAAGAGGCGATTTATTACAAAAAAAGCCGAAATGCTAGACATTGGATGGGAGGAAAGGGAGATTCTGAGGGCTAGAGGTAAGCCCGAGGGCGCAGAGGTGGAACTCCAGGGAGAAGGAAAACTGGTCTCCGAAATGGTTATAAAGGATAGGAGATGACATAAAGTTGTCAGAGAGGAAGATTATTATGAGGCCATGAACAAATTCGATCGGCTGCTCTACATATTGAACAAGCTTGATCGGCGGGAGCGGGTGAGGGTGCCGGATCTGGCGCGGGAGCTTGAGGTAAGCGAACGCACGGTTTACCGCTACCTGAACTCCCTCATGGAGGCTGGCTTTCCTATTTATTACGACAAGGAGCGCGGCACTTACGCCTTTACCCAAAACTTCAGCCTGCGCCGGGCTCTTCTTGAGACTGAAGAAGTCCTGGTGCTGGCCTTGGCAAGAAAGCTCCTTGAGCCCCTCCTTGGGGAAGCCGCGCTTCAAATTTTAGAACAAATAGAAAAGAAAATAGCGACCTCTCCTCATATCCCCTTTTCACATTTTACCGAAGTTTTCGGGATTCAAGGCCTTTGTGATCTTCCACATTTGTTCGATCTTTTGAAAGATTTATCTCTGGC
>JALWCD010000104.1 GCA_027036915.1 Thermodesulfatator sp.
ACGATCTTCCCGCCATGGACGACGACGATCTGCGCCGGGGACAACCCACCTGTCATCGGGCCTTTGACGAGGCCACGGCCATCCTGGCCGGAGACGGTCTGCAGGCCCTGGCCTTCGAGCTCTTCTCTCACCCGGATCTCCTCCGGAGCACCTCTCCGGAAAGGCTGCTTCGGGCCATCCATCTGGTGGCCCGGGCCGCCGGTATCCACGGGATGGTGGTGGGGCAAATGGCCGATCTGCTGGCCGAAGCCCGTCCGGTCTCCCGGGAAGAACTGGCTTACATCCATCGTCATAAGACCGCGGCCCTGATCGCGGCCTCGGTGGTTTCGGGAGGGCTGCTGGCGGGCGGAGAGGGAGAGGCCCTTTCGGCCCTCAAACGATACGGTGAGGCCCTGGGGCTGGCCTTTCAAATCGTGGACGACATCCTGGATGTCATCGGGGACGAAAAGGAACTCGGCAAACCCGTGGGCTCGGACGTGCGCCGAAAAAAGGCCACCTATCCGGCCCTGGTGGGGCTGGAGCAGGCCCGAGTCAGGGCCCGGGAACTGGTGGAGGAGGCCCTGGAGGCCCTTTCTCCTTTCGGAGAGAAGGCCCGGCCCCTCCAGGCCCTTGCCCGATACGTTCTTTCCCGTAAAAATTAAATCCTCATGAGCCGCATCCTCGAACGGGTGAACAGCCCCGAAGATCTCAAGACCCTGAACCTGACCGAGCTCAAAAAACTGGCCACCGAGCTGCGGGAGGTCATCATCGAAACCGTGGCCCGCAACGGGGGGCATTTGGCCCCCAACCTGGGTGTCATAGAACTGACCCTGGCCCTGCATTATGTCTTCGATTCCCCCCGGGATCGCATCGTCTGGGACGTGGGGCACCAGTGCTACGCTCACAAGCTCATCACCGGTCGGAAAGACCGTTTCCATACCCTGCGACAGTACGGAGGGATCGCGGGTTTCCCGAAAAGGGCCGAAAGCCCCCACGACATCGTGGAGACCGGCCACAGCAGCACCTCCATTTCGGCCGGGCTGGGGCTGGCCACCGGTCTCAGGCTCCAGCGGAAAGAGGGTCGGGTGCTGGTAGTTATCGGGGACGGTTCCATGACCGCCGGGCTGGCCTTTGAAGGGCTGAACAACGCCGGTCACCTAAAGGAAGATCTGATCGTGATCCTCAACGACAATGAAATGTCCATCTCGCCCAACGTGGGGGCCCTTTCGTCCTTTCTCTCACGCCGGATGACCGGGCGGCTGGCCCGTCGGCTCAAGAAAGACATCGAAAAGGTCATGGAAAGGCTTCCCGGGGGAGACCATTTCCTGCACATGCTGAGAAAGAGCGAGGGACTCCTCAAGAGCGCCCTTACCCCGGGCATGCTCTTTGAGGCCCTGGGCTTCGATTATGTGGGGCCGGTGGATGGACATGATCTCGAGGGGCTGATCAAACTCTTCGAGAACATACGGGAGATGCGCGGCCCCCTTCTGGTGCACGTGCTCACCAAAAAGGGCAAAGGGTATCTGCCGGCGGAAACCGACCCCGAAACCTTTCACGGGGTAGGACCCTTTGACCCCCAAACCGGAAAGGTCATCAAGAGTCCGGGCCCGCCTTCTTACACCGAGGTCTTCAGCCGAACCATGTTGCGCCTGGGGGAACTGGAACCCAGGCTGGTGGCCATCACCGCGGCCATGCCCACCGGAACCGGCCTCAGGGCCTTTCAGCAACGGTTCCCGGAAAGGTTTTTCGATGTGGGGATCTGTGAGCAGCACGCGGTAACCTTCGCCGCGGGCCTGGCCCTGGAGGGCCTGATCCCGGTCTGCGCCATTTATTCCACCTTTCTCCAGCGCGCCTTCGATCAGATCATCCACGACGTGGCCCTTCCGAACCTCCATGTGATCTTCGCCCTGGACCGGGGAGGCCTGGTGGGCGAGGACGGCCCTACCCATCAGGGCCAGTTCGATCTCTCCTACCTGCGCCTCATTCCCAACGTTGTTCTGATGGCCCCCAAGGATGAAAACGAACTGCAGCACATGCTCTACACCGCCCTTACTCTTCCCGGGCCGGTGGCGGTGCGCTACCCCCGGGGTTCGGGCCTGGGTGTTCCTCTGGACAACGAATTCTTCGAGCTTCCCCTGGGGAAAGCGGAAGTCCTCCGCGAGGGCCAGGATCTCCTTATTCTGGCCGTAGGGAACATGGTCCATCCGGCCCTTACGGCGGCCGAGGAACTGGCCCGCAGGGGGCTTTCGGCCGCGGTGGTCAACGCCCGTTTCGTAAAACCCCTGGACGAGGAACTCATCTGCGAGCTTGCGGCCCAGACCGGCAGGGTGGTCACGGTGGAGGAAAATGTCCTTCACGGGGGGTTCGGTTCGGCGGTGGCCGAATGCCTGGCGGACCACGGACTCCGAGTACCCCTGAAACGGATCGGATTGCCAGACAAGTTCATCGAACACGGGGCTCCGCAAATCCTTCGCCAGAAGTACGGTCTGACTCCCGAAGGGCTCTTTAAGGAAATTTACGCCTGGATATCCGAACTCAGGGCCTGAAGCTCTATTTTCGGCTTGACAATCTTTTTCCCTCTAAGCTAGCCTTTCCAAAAATAGGGGTGATAAGGAGGAGGGCATGCGCACTTTTGTACTTCTGGGACAGAGCGGGGCCGGGAAAACCGAACTGGCCAAAGCCATGCTTTCCCTGGCCGGGGCCCGTTTTAAACCACCCAAAGAAGGGCCCACCATCTCGGCCAGGGCCTATCATCTCGCCTGGCGGGGAACCCCTTATTATTTTCTCGACACCCCGGGAGACGACAACTTTCTGGGAGACACCAGACTCTGCGCCTGGGCCGCGGACCTGGCGGTCCTGGTGGTGGATGCCACTTCCCCGGTCAAGGTCCAGCTGGAGAAGGCCTACGCCGCGGCCAGGGATCTGGGGCTTCCCGTGCTGGTCTTCGTAAACAAGCTGGATCAGGAAAAGGCCCGCCTGGAGGACACTCTCTGTGATCTTCAGGAAAAACTCGAGCTCTGTCCGGTTCCCGTGGCCTATCCTCTGGGGGAGGAAGCCAACTTAAAGGGAATCATCGATCTCCTGAAACTCAAGGTTTACATCCCCGAAGGCTCGCGGGTTCGGGTGGAGAATCTTCCAGAGGACCTGGTGGCCCTGGCCGAAGGCCTGCGAAAGAACATGGTGGAATTCGCCGCGGAGGGGGAGGACGAACTCCTGGAAAAGTATCTGGAGGAAGAACACCTGGAACCCGAAGAGATCATGCGGGGGTTGAAAAAGGGCGTTCTTTCCGGAAAGATCGCCCCGGTCTGTGTGGGGTCGGTGGCGAGGCTCATCGGGGTGGCCCGCCTGCTGGATGCCATCCACGAACTGGGGCCCAGCCCCCAGGAGCGTGGCCCCTGGCTGGCCGAAGGGCAAGAGGGCTCGCTGGACCTGGCTCCGGACCCGGAGGCCCCCTGCACCCTCGTGGTTTACAAGACCCTGGTGGACCCCTATGCCGGAAGACTCTCCCTGGCCCGGGTGGTCTCGGGCACTCTGGCCTCAGAAGGGATGCTCTACAATCCCCGAAGGAAGACCAGGGAAAAATACGCTCATCTGTCGGTGGCCCAGGGCGACGAGCTTTACGAGATTCCCGAGGCCCTGCCGGGCGCCCTGGTGGTCCTTCCCAAACTTTCGGAGACCCGAACCGGGGACACCCTGGTGGCAGAAGGACTCCAGGCCTTTGTTCCGCCACCGGATCTGCCCTCCCCGGTCCTGACCTACGCCCTCCATCCGGAAACCCGGGCCGACGAAGACAAGATCGGGCCGGCGCTGGCCAAACTTAAGGAGGAAGATCCCACCCTCCGGATAGGCCGGGATGAAGAGACCCGGGAGATCCTTATCTCCGGTCTGGGGCAGATCCATTTGGATCGCTCCCTGGAAAAGCTGCGGGAAAGGTACGGGGTCAGGGCCCGGATGACACTCCCCAGGATCCCCTACCGGGAGACCATCAAGAAAGCGGCCCAGGGGGTAATTTACCGGCACAAGAAACAGACCGGAGGGAGGGGACAGTTCGCCGAGGTCCATTTCCACGTTTTTCCCCTTCCCCGGGGCCAGGGTTTCGAATTCGTGGAGACCCTCACGGGTATGAACGTGCCCCGCAATTTCGTGCCCGCGGTGGAAAAAGGCGTACGGGAGGCCATGGAGAAGGGCCCTCTGGCGGGCTATCCCGTGGTGGACGTAAAGGTTCAGTTTTACGACGGGAAGTCCCACGAGGTGGACTCCTCGGATATGGCCTTCAAGATCGCGGCCTTCCACTGTTTCAAAAAGGCCCTGGAGCAATGTCAACCCGTCCTGCTTGAGCCCGTAATGGAGCTTGAAATCGAGGTTCCGGAGGAGTCCATGGGCGAGGTCATCGGGGATCTCAACGCCCGGCGGGGACGGGTACTGGGCATGGAAAGCCGGGGTCGGTATCAATGCCTCCGGGCCCAGGCTCCCCTGGCCGAGCTCTTGCGTTACGCCCTGGATTTGAATAGTCTTACGGGAGGCCGGGGGACCTTCAGCATGAAATTCTCCCATTACGAGGAGGTTCCTCCGCCCCTGGCCCAGAAGGTGATTGAGGAGGCGCGCGCCAGTCAAGGCTCATGAAGGCCGGAGTCCTGACCATAAGCGACCGGGGAGCCCGGGGAGAACGGGAAGATCTTTCGGGTTCGCTCCTTAAGAGAAAACTTACGGAGGCCGGTTTCGAGGTCTCGCACTATCGGATCGTGCCTGACGAATACGAGGAAATCCTGGCCATCCTCATCGACTGGGCCGATCGGGAAAGACTGGCCCTCATCCTGACCACCGGAGGCACCGGTCTTTCCCCCCGGGATGTGACCCCGGAGGCCACCCGGGCGGCCCTGGAAAGGGAGATTCCGGGCATAGCCGAGGCCCTGCGCCTTTCCGGCTTAAAACACACGCCTTACGCCATGCTTTCAAGGGGGCTTGCGGGCATTAGGCGCGGGACCCTGATCGTCAATCTCCCCGGAAGCCCGAAGGCCGTGGAGGAGGCCTGGGAGGTGCTGGCCCCGGTGTTAAAACACGCCCTGGAGAAGATTCAGGGCTCGGAGGCGGAGTGTGCCCGAGGTTAAGCTCACCCGGATGGTAAAGGCCGCGGGCTGAGCGGCCAAACTCCCGCCAGCGGAGCTGGCCGAAATACTCTCCGGCTTGAACCTTCCCCGGGTCCCGGAGCTTTTGCTGGGCATAGAACACGGCTCGGATGCCGCGGTTTACCGGCTGGGGGAAGAGCTGGCCCTGGCGGTAAGCGTGGATTTCTTCACCCCGGTGGTGGACGACCCTTATCTTTTCGGACAGATTGCGGCCGCCAACGCCCTTTCCGATCTCTACGCCCTGGGAGCCCGGCCCATTCTGGCCTTAAACATCGTGGGCTTCCCCAAAAAGGGACTCGACCGGAACATCCTTCGCCGAATCCTCCAGGGAGGGGCCGACAAGGTGGCGGAGGCCGGAGCAGCCGTGGGAGGGGGGCACAGTGTGGACGACCCGGAGATCAAATACGGACTCTGTGTGATAGGGGTGGTCTCCCCGGAAAAATTCGTCTCCAATCGCGGGGCCCGCCCCGGGGACCGTTTGATCCTCACCAAACCTCTCGGGACCGGCATCCTCTCCACAGCCCTTAAAGGGGGGCTCCTTACCCCGGAAAATCCGGCTTACGCCCGCCTGATCGAGACCATGGTCACCCTCAACCGGGCGGCTTCGGAAGCCATGCTTGAGGTGGGGGTGAACGCCGCCACGGACATCACCGGTTTCGGTCTGCTGGGACACGCCCTGGAGATGGCCGAAGCCAGCGGAGTCACCCTGGTCTTCCAGGCCTCAAGGGTGCCGGTCCTGCCCCAGACCATGGAGTTTTTAAAACTCGGGATGTCTCCGGAGGGGGACCTTGCCAACCAGGCCTTTTGTGAGAAAAAGGTTCGGGTCCTTCCGGGGGTGGATCCCCTAAAACTTGCCGTGCTCTACGACGCCCAGACCTCCGGGGGGCTCCTCCTCTCGGTGGCCCCGGAGAAGGCGGAAAGGCTTTATGAGAGATTGCTGGAGAAAGGAGTGTTGGAGGCGGCCTTCGTGGGAGAGGTCAGGGAAGGGCCGGCCGCTCTCGAAGTTCACCCCTGATTATTCCGCGAGATACTCTCTGATCTTCTTTTCCAGATATTTCCGGCCCGCGTAGCCCACCAGACGTTTGACCACCTGGCCCTCTTTGTCGATGATAAAAGTGGTGGGAGTGATGTAGACGTTTCCGAAGGCCTGAATGATTTCCTCGCTGGCCAGCCCCACGGGATAGGTAATGCCCTTGGCCTTAACGATCTGAGGCAGAAGAGGGGACCCCTCCTGGTCCACCATCAGGCTGATGACCACCAGCCCCTGGTCTTCATATTCCCGGTAAAGCCTGGCCAGTTCCTTGAGCTCCACCATACACGGGGGACAGTGGCTGGCAAAAAAGTTCACGATCACCACCTTCCCCCGAAAGGCGGAAAGCCGGTAATCCTTGCCGTCAAGGCCCGTAAACCGGATCTCCGGGGCCTTTTTGGGATAGGAAAACCCCATGCCCACCAGGAAGATCAGGGCCAGGACAAGCGCCACACTTGTATACCTCTTCATAACTCGAACTCCTTAAGGCTTTTTATTATTAATTCTAACCCCTCCGCCAGCCGGTGGGCAAGCCTTTGGCCCTTCTCTGGATCGGCCTTTCCGGGATCCCCCCAGACGCCCCCGGGCCAGAAGCGGCGCTTGTTCGAAACCAGGAAATACTTCGGAAAATTTGGGTACTCGGCCTGGCCCTCCCCTTTCACCAGCTCCGGATAGAAGTACTTTATGAGGGCTGTTTCCCACTCTCCGGCATGGGAGTCTCCCGGGGTTTCGATCAGATCACGGGCATAGTCACGCAGAAGATCCAGGATGGAGGCCACGGCCACCCTTACCCGGGGGTGTTCGGCCAGAAAGGCTTCGGCGGCATCCAGGATAAAGGCCATGTGTGTGCCACCGGCATGTCCGGAAACCAGAAGAAAGAGTTCAAAGCCCTGACGATGGAAGGCCCGGAGGAGATCCAGCACCAGGGCCCGGAGGGTCTCGCCCCGAAGGGAGATGGTCCCCGGGTGATCCGAAGTGCTGCGACAAAGGCCGTAGTAAACCGGAGGGGCCACCAGAAGAGGGGTCCGCCGGGCGGCCAGCTCCGCCACCCGATAGATGGTATAGACATCGGTGGCCAGGGGAAGGTGGGCCCCGTGTTCCTCTACCGAGCCGAAGGGGATGAGGACCGGAACCTCCCTGGAAAGCCTTTCCACCTCGGGAAAGGTCAGCTGCTCCATAAGCATGGTCTAAAGTGTAAGCCCCGGAAAGACCCCATGCAAGCCTGGCCATTCGGGAGTAAAATGTAAGGTGCTATGAAGAGGGTTTACCTGCGGACCTTCGGCTGCCAGATGAACGAATATGATTCCGAGCGCATGCTGGCGCTCCTCAAAGGGGAGTATGTTCCCTGTGAGACCCCGGAGGAGGCCGACCTCATCCTGATCAACACCTGTTCCGTGCGAGAGAAGGCCGAGTACAAGGTTTACAGCCTGGTGGGGCGTTTCAAGGCCCTCAAGGCCCGGCGCCCGGAGCTGGTGGTAGGGATCTGTGGTTGTGTGGCCCAGCAGGAAGGGGAGAGGCTGGTCAAACGCATGCCCCACGTGGATCTAGTCCTCGGGCCGCAGAACATCTACCGGTTGCCGGAAGCCCTGGAGGAGCTAGAAAAAGGGCGAAGGCCGCTGGTTCTTACCGAAATGCGCCGGGACTTCAGGCCCCCCCTGGTCCTTTCGGATCTCGACGGGAAACGTCCGGTCAGGGCCTACGTCACCATCATGCAGGGCTGCGACAACTTTTGTTCTTACTGTGTGGTGCCTTATGTTCGGGGCCGGGAGGTGAGCCGTCCCCCGGAGGACATCCTTCGGGAAATCGAGTGTCTGGTGCACCAGGGCGTACGGGAGGTGACCCTTCTGGGCCAGAACGTGAACTCCTACGGTCGGAAGGAAAAGGGCTATCCCTCTTTTGCGGAGCTGCTCCGCATGGTGGCCGAGATCCCCGAGCTCTGGCGCATACGTTTCACCACCAGCCATCCCAAAGATCTCTCCGAAGACCTCATGCGGGCCTTTGCGGAGGTGGACAAACTCTGCGAGCATCTCCACCTTCCGGTCCAGTCTGGCTCCACGCGCATCCTTAAACGGATGAACCGGGGTTATTCCCGAGAGGAATATCTGGAAAAGGTCCGCAGGCTGCGGGCCTGGTGTCCGGAAATAGCCCTTACCACGGACATCATCGTGGGGTTCCCCGGGGAGACGGAAGAGGACTTTGAGGCCACCCTGTCGCTCCTTGAGGAGGTGCGTTTCGACGAGATCTTTTCCTTCAAGTATTCGGATCGGCCCTACGCCCGGGCCCGCGAGTTCCCGGACAAGGTGCCGGAGGAGGTGAAGGCCGAAAGACTCGAAAGGGTTCATGCCCTCCAGGCCGGGATCACGGAAGAGATCAACCGCGGTTATATCGGAAAGACCGTGGAGGTCCTGGTGGAAGGTCCCAGCGAGACCCGCCCGGAGTTTCTAACCGGCCGCACACGCACCAACCACGTGGTGAACTTTTCGGCCCCGAAGGAGCTGGATTTGAAGGGGGCTCTGGTTTATGTTTTGATAAAGGAGACCGGAAAACATTCCCTCCGGGGAGAGTATCTCAAAACCGTAAGGGGCCCTTAAGGAGGCCGAAATGAAGGTCAAGATGAAAATCCAGGCCGTGGCCATGGATCCGATAACCAACAGCCCGGTGATGATCCTCCGGGAAGAAGGGGGAGAGCGAGGGCTTCCGATCTGGATCGGGCTCCTGGAGGCCACGGCCATCGCCAGCAAACTGGAGAACATCGAGTTTCCCCGGCCCATGACCCACGATCTCCTCAAAAACATCCTGGATCAACTCCAGGTCAGGGTCCCGCGGATCGAGATCTGCGATCTGCGAGACAACACCTATTACGCCCTCATCACTCTAGACCTCGGGGGTCGGGAGATTCAGATCGACGCCCGGCCGAGCGACGCGGTGGCCCTGGCCCTGCGCACCGGGGCGGAGATCTACGTCCATGAAGAGGTGCTGGCCAAGAGCCAGGCCCTGGCGGAGGAGGCCCGCAAAAAGGCCGAGGAAACGCTGGCCACCTCGGGTTCCGAGGAGGATCGGGAAAAACTCAAGGACCTCCTGGAACGCCTGGATCCCCAGGCCTTCAAATACAAGATGTGATGTTCCACTCTCGCCGCAGAGAAAAACTGGCTAACTGGTTTCTTAAAATGGCCGAATATGTGGGAATAGCTTTGGTAATTAATGCTTTTTTACCCCAGAGTCACCTGGGTAAACTCCATATCCTGTCCGGGATTACGGTAACTTTTCTTTTGGTTATTATTGCCCTGTCCATTACACCGGCGGAGGAAAGAAATGGATAGTTTTTTAAGTTTTCTGCTTTTCCTGGCCCTTTTTGCTCTGGGAGCGGCTATACTGGCCTGGTGGGAAGATCGGGAGAAGAGATCGGTAAATGTTTGATCTTCACTGCCATTCCGTATTCAGCGACGGAGAGCTGATTCCGGCCGAGCTTTTGAGACGGGTTTCGGTCCTGGGCTACGAGGCGGTGGCCATTACGGATCATGCCGACGGTTCCAATCTGGATTTCATCCTCTCCCGGATCCGTAAGGCGGCCGAGGAGCTCAACCCTCACTCCCCCTGTCGTCTGGTCCCCGGGATCGAGATCACGCACGTCCCTCCCCCTCTTATTCCGGATCTGGTCCGGCGGGCCCGGGAACTCGGGGCCGAGATCGTGGTGGTCCACGGGGAAACCCCGGTGGAACCCGTGGCCCCGGGGACCAACCGGGCGGCCATCGAGGCCGGGGCGGACATCCTGGCCCACCCGGGGCTCATCACCGAGGAGGAGGTGAGGCTGGCTGCCGAAAGGGGGGTCTTCCTGGAAATCTCCGGCCGCAGGGGCCATTGCCTAGGAAACGGGCACGTGGCCCGGCTGGCCCGCAGATTCGGGGCTCCGCTGATCATCAACTCCGACGCCCATGCCCCGGGGGACTTCATGACCCGGGAGATGGCCTTTATCGTGGGCCGGGGAGCCGGCCTCAGCCCGGATGAGGTCCGGGAACTTTATGAGAAAGCCCGTCGGCGTTTTCTTCATGTTCCTTGAGAAGGTCTTTCGGGAGCTGGGCTACCCGGAAAAGGCCCTCCGGAGGGCCCCCACCGTGGTGGTCAATCTGGGGCTGGTCCCCGAAAGGGTGGAGGCCGATCTGGTGGTCTTCGGAGAGGGCCGGCCTCTTCTGGTGGCGGATTACGCTCCGGGAGCGGT
>JALWCD010000105.1:0-4702 GCA_027036915.1 Thermodesulfatator sp.
GGGCAGAGGGGTGCGGGAGGGATCGCCCTTTGCGGCCAGACGGCTTATCGCCGGCCCGCCGGGATAACCCAGGTTGAGGAGTTTGGCCACCTTATCGAAGGCCTCTCCCGCGGCGTCATCCCGGGTATGCCCCAGAAGATAGTGCTCGGTGGGGGATTTGACCAGAAAAAGGGCCGTGTGCCCCCCGGAAACCACCAGGCTGAGCCAGGGAAACTCAAGTTCTCTTTCCAGAAAGATGGCCAGAGAATGGGCCTTCACGTGATCCACCGGAACCAGAGGTTTTCCCAGGGCAAAGGCCAGGGCCTTGGTAAAAGAGACCCCCACCACCAGCGATCCCACCAGCCCCGGTCCGCTGGTAACCGCAAGCAAATCCACCTCCTCCAGAGAAAGCCCGGCCTGTTTCAGGGCCTCTTCCGTGAGGGGATAGATAACCTCAAGGTGTCTGCGGGAGGCGATCTCCGGCACGATCCCTCCGAAAGGTCGATGGAGGGCCACCTGCGAGGCCACCAGATTGGCCCGCACCCGGAAATTCCCCTCGATGAGTTCCACCACGGCCACCGCGGTCTCGTCGCAGGAACTTTCTATGGCCAGGACACGCATGACGTATATAATAACAGAAGATGAACTCCCTTGAGGAATTCCGCAGACGGGTTACGGGGCACCGGGAGCGTCTGAGGCGGCGTTTCCTGCAATATGGACTTTCGGCCTTTACGGACGAAGATATCCTGGAGATGCTCCTGGCCTTTGGCACCCCTCGGCGGGACACGCGGGCCACGGCCCGGGAACTCCTCCGGCGTTTCGGAGGTCTGGCGGAGGTGCTGGAGGCCCCGGTGGAAAAACTCGTCCAGACCCCGGGGGTGGGCCCTCGAAACGTATTGCCCCTCAAATTCGTACACGAAGTGGCCCGGCGTTATCTTCGCCGGCGCATAGAAAATCGAGATTACATCCGTAGTGCCCGGGAGGCTTACGAATACCTGGCCCACGAACTGGCCGACTGTCCCCAGGAGGTCTTCAAAGTCATCTTCCTTGATAGCCGGGGTCGCATCCTGGCGGTGGAGGAACTCTTCCGCGGAACCCTAACGGAGACCGCGGTCTATCCCCGGGAGGTCTTCTCTCGGGCCTTCGAGCACCGGGCGGCCTCCCTGGTGCTGGTACACAATCACCCCAGCGGGGACCCGCAGCCCTCTCCGGCGGACCTGGAGCTTACCCGCAGGCTGCTGCTGGCGGGCAGCCTCCTGGCGGTAAACGTTTTCGACCACGTGATCGTCGGTCGAGAGGGCTATTTCAGTCTGGCCGAAAGGGGTATCATGGATAAACTCCGTCAGGAGATCGGCCAGCCATGAAGGTTCGTCTGGCCCGCAGAGCCGGTTTTTGCATGGGGGTGCGAAGGGCCATGCGTCTGGCCTTGAGGGCCGCGGAATCCTCCCCCAAACCGGTCTACACCTATGGCCCTCTGATCCACAACCCCCAGGCCCTGGCCCTGCTGGAGAAGATCGGCGTCTACGACCTCCGAAAGGCGGGCTCGCCCCGGGAAGGGGTGGTCATCATCCGGGCCCACGGGATCCCTCCGGCGGAAAAAGAGGCCCTGCTGGCCTCGGGCCTGGAAGTAATAGACGGAACCTGCCCCCGGGTGGCCAAGGTCCAGGCCCTGGCCCGGAAATACACCCGGGAGGGCTATCAGGTCGTCATCATAGGAGACAAGGATCACGCCGAGGTCAGGGGTATCCTGGGTTACACCGAAGGGCAAGGACTGGTGGTAAGCAATTTTAAGGATCTTGAGGGCCTTCCGAAACTCGAAAAGTACGTCATCCTCTCCCAGACCACCCAGGACGAAGAGATCTTCGAGCTCCTCTCCCGGGAGATACTGGCCCGTTATCCCGGAGGAGAGGTCATCAATACCATCTGTCACGCCACCCACGTAAGACAGGAGGGCATCCGGGAGCTGGCCCGAAGCTGCGAGGCCATCGTGGTGGTGGGAGGGCGGGGGAGTGCCAACACCAACCGCCTGGCCCAGATCGCCAGAGAGGAAAACCGGGCGGCCTATCTGGTGGAGACCCCGGAGGAGCTCCCCCTTGAGGAACTGGCCCGTTTCAAAGAGATCGGGGTAAGCGCCGGGGCCTCGACCCCCAACTGGCTCATAAACGGCGTGGTGGAAAGACTCGCCGGCCAGGGTCATCCCCTGCGAAGATTACTCAGGATCCTGCTTTACCTCCACGGGCCGCTTGCGGCCTCCATGGCCGCCATCCTGGCCGGAACCAGCCTCTGGCTCAAAGGCCTCCTTGAACCATTCCCCATTCTGGTGGGTTTCCTCCTGACCTTCTTTGCCCACACCTGGAATTCCCTTTCCGCAAGGGAGATCCTGGCCCTCTGTCAGCCCTACAAGGCCGAATTCTACCGGCGCCACGAAAAACCCCTGGTGCTCTCCACCCTGCTGGCCTTCGCCCTGGCCCTGACGCTGGCTTATCGGATCAGTCCGCTGGCCCTCATGTTTACGGCCCTGCTGGGAGGGACCTCCGCGGTCTACAGTCTCACGGCCCTGCGCTCCTTTTTCCCCGGAAACCGCCCCCTTTTCATTGCCCTTTACTGGACTCTGATCGTGGCCTTCTTCACCCTGGAAGCCCCTGCCCCCTGGCTCCTGAGAGGCCTCTTCTGGGGGCTGGTCTTTGTCCTGAGCCTTTTTCAGATCCTCTATCAGGACCTCCTCGACCTTTTTGAAGACGGTTTTCTGGGACGGGAATCCCTGGCCGCCTGGCTCGAAGAAGAACGGGCCCTTAAGGTTCTAGGAAGCCTCCCTCTCCTCGGGGGGCTCCTTACGCTGGCTCTTGCCGGAGCCGGTAAGCCCGCATTTTTGGTCCTTTTTCTCCTCTGGTTTTATCAGGGAGGCCTCTGGTTTTACCTTCGCCGAAAACCCCTCGGCCGAAGGCTGTTTCTGGAATACCTGAGTCTGAGTCCGGCTTTTCTCTACCTCTTTTTGAGTCTTTTATTTCACGGGTTTTAGGGATGTTTAGCCCGGAAGACTATCGTTTCATGCGGGAGGCCCTGAGGGAAGCCGAGGAGGCCTTTCGGGAGGGAGAGGTTCCGGTGGGGGCGATCCTGGTCTCTCCGGAAGGAGAGATCATCGGCCGGGGACACAACCGGCCCATCTCCCTCTGTGACCCCACGGCCCACGCGGAAATCCTGGCCCTCAGGGAAGGAGCCCGGAGGCTCGGCAACTATCGCCTGCCCGGGACCACCCTTTACGTCACCCTGGAACCCTGTCCTATGTGCGCCGGGGCCCTGGTATACGCCCGGGTCAAACGTCTGGTCTTCGGGGCCCGGGACGAAAAGTCCGGGGCCTGCGGAAGTCTCTACGAGATCGTACGGGACCCTCGGCTGAATCATCGTCTGGAGGTGGCCTGGGGTCTCCTGGCCGAGGAGGCCCGAACACTCCTTCAGACCTTCTTCCGCCTTCTAAGGACCGGAAACAACCCCGAATCAATCAGGGGGTGCAATTTCGGAAATCGGTGGTAATAAATAAGTAAGGTCAGAAGGAGGGGTGCCCGAGTGGTCGAAGGGGGTGGCCTCGAAAGCCACTGAGGGCCTTAGTGCCCTCCGGGGGTTCGAATCCCTCCCCCTCCGCCAGTCTCAAAAGCGGATTTCCCAGCGGCTTGTTTCTTTTCATAAACAGGTTTAACCTAAAAATACCGATGATCTTTAGGCGTCTTTCTCCTCCCTGCAAGGGCTTAGCCTGTAAAATTATCGGTGGCAGTGCTCTGGCCATCCTCATTCCTTTCGTATTTTTCTTTATTTTTCTGGGGTATTACGATCAACAATGGCTGGAATACGAACTCCGTTCCCAGGCCAGGGCTATCTATCATTTAATCACCGTCACCCGACAATGGATCTCCTGGCATGGGGGAATTTACGTCAAAAACGACAGCGAATTTCAGCTCCTAACCCCCTCACACTTTGTAAGAAGTCTATCTCTTTTTTCTAAAGATAAACTACCCTATACGATCAAAATCGCGGTGGAAAATCCCAAGAATTCTATGCATAAACCAGATCAATTCGAAAAAATAGCAATCGAAAGTTTTAAATCAGGGGATAAGGAATACTGGCAAATTGAAGGTTCTCTTTATCGCTATGCGGCGCCTCTCAATTTCAGGACGGAATGTCTAAATTGTCACAAATGGTCTCCAGAAAAAAATATTGCAGGTTGCATAAGTATATCTCTAGACATTACAAGAATACAAGAACACATTTCCCAAAGAAAGCGTCTCATAACAGCCTTTTTTATTTTAACTTTTCTTCTTATGATGATCAGTCTCTCTTTTCTAATTCGCAAATGGATTTTAAATCCTTTAAATAAATTCAAAAGCACCACTCAAAAAATCAAAGAAGGAGTGTATACACAGGTTCAGATACATACCGAAGACGAATGGCAAGACCTGGCTGAAACCTTCAATGCCATGATCAGTCAGATCAAAAATCATCAGGAAGAACTGGAAGCCAGAATAGCCGAGGCCACGGAAAAACTCCGTACGGCTTACGAAGAGCTCAAAAAGACCGATCAGTTCAAAAGCGAATTCTTTTCCAACGTCTCCCACGATCTAAAGACTCCCCTGAGTGCCATCAAGGGGACCATAGATTTTCTTTTAAGAAAAAACCCCGGAGACCAGCATTTATTGATCGCCCAGAAAAATGTGCACAAGTTGCTTCAGAT
>JALWCD010000105.1:4712-10337 GCA_027036915.1 Thermodesulfatator sp.
GATCTGGTAGATTTGAGAGAACTGATAGAAGAAGCCTGTCTGGCCCATCAACCCCTGGCCTGGGAAAAGAATGTTACCATTTCTTGGAAGCCCCCGGAGGAGCCTTTATGGGTGGAAATAGATTCTGAAAGGATGTACGGAGTAGTCTCAAACATCCTGGACAACGCCCTAAGATTCTCTCCCTCCAACACAGAAGTTATAGTACGGGCCTTCAAAGACGACGGCCGGGCTGTGCTTGAGATAGAAGATTACGGACCGGGGATTAAATCGGAGGAAAAACAGCGTATTTTTGAAAAGTTCTACCATAGAAATTCCGGCGGGCTGGGGTTGGGCCTGGCTATAAGTTATGGTATTATAAAAGCCCATGAAGGAGATATCTGGGTGAGGGATCCCGATGATCATCAGGGAAGTATTTTTGTAATAGTCTTACCCTTGAAAGATGCCTAAAGAACGCCTGTTGCTCATAGAAGACGATCCAGACCTTCAAAAAATTCTCAGCTCTCAGTTTGAGCTCGACAACTATGCGGTCGAGGTGGCCGGAAGCGGACAGGAAGCCCTGGCCAAGGTAAAGGAATTCCAGCCGGAGCTCATCATTCTCGATCTCAATCTTCCCGACACCGACGGCCTCAAACTCTGCAAGACTTTACGTTCCCTTACCAAGGTCCCCATCATCATCCTCACCGTGAGAGACAATCTCTCGGACAAACTCAAGGGTTTCGAGATGGGGGCCGACGATTATCTCACCAAACCCTTCGAGTATCTGGAACTGGAAGCCCGGGTGAGGGCCTGTCTGCGGCGGGCGAGACTCATTAGTCCCGAAAAGGAAGAGCTAGATTTCGAGCACTTTAAAGTCATTCCAGCCAAGAGAGAAGTTTGGGTAAAAGGAAAAAGGGTCCATCTTACTCGCAAGGAATATGATCTTCTGGAACTTTTTATCTCCCATCCTGGAGAGGTTCTTAGCCGAGACTTCATCAAGCAGGAAATATGGCCCAACAAGGAGATCTATCCCTGGAGTCGGACACTGGATGTCCATATAAAAAGGTTGCGAGAAAAAATCGAACCCGATCCCGAAAATCCCCGCTATATCATTACTCATCCGGGAGTGGGTTACCGCTTCGAGCCTTAGAAGCCTCCACTGAAACGGGCTTGAGATAATAAGACCTTTTCCAGTAAAACTTAAGGGCCCCGGTAGGACAGTAATCCACACACTCCCCGCAGTTCCAGCAATAAGGGCTATAAGACCCGCCCCTATTCACAGGCAACCCCAGGGGACAAACTTTTTCACAGATCCCGCAAGCGGAGCACTTCCTACTTTTAAGTCGAACCTTTAGCCTTCTTTTCTGCCCTAAAAAAGCCAGAAGTCCTCCCAGGGGACAGAGATAACGGCAGTAGAAGCGACGGGTTACGAAATGAAGTAAAAGGATAGCCAGAACAATAAAACCCTCCAGGGCAAAAGAATGGAAAATAATGGCCAGCATCAGTTCCCGGCCTACCAGACCGGGAGGAGATACGAAAACAAAAATGGGAAATCCCAGGATCATGGAAAGCAAAAACTCCCCTATTAACGCCACCCAGAGGAGGCGAAGGCTGAGCACCAACCTATCCCGCCAGGTAATGGGATGGTAACGAAAAAGCCAGGCCCTGATCTTATCCACAGTCTCATGCAAAAAACTGATAGGACACACCCAGGAACAAAACACCCTGCCGAGATAAAAAGCCACCAGGATCGGAATCAACATCCCTATAAGGGAGGGAAGATAGAGATATTTGGAAATGAGCAAACTCTCCAGCCCCTCCAGGGGAGAAACGATCCACAGTCTTCCTATCCCTAAAGACTGATACCACCCTTGAATAAAGGTAAAATGAAAATAAAGGTTAAGAAGAGGAGTGATCAAAATCAGCAAAAAGGCCGCACTCAGGGAAAGATACCGCCAGCGACCATATCGGAGTCTTTTTGGCCTTTTACTCATCTGGAAGTCCTGAAAGCGTAGATGGGTTCCACCACGATAGCCTTGGGCCTAACCGGACAGGCGTAAGTACACAGTCCGCAGCCCACACAAACCTCCGGCATCACCACCGGGCGTAACCGATCAAGCTTGATGGCCTCCTCCCGGAAGGGGCAGGCATTATAGCAGGAACGACAGATCCCTTCTCCCTTCCAGGTCACACACAGGCGCCGGTTGACCCGCGCCAGACCCATCCGAACCTCTTTTTGAGAAACCTTACGGAGGGTCCCCGTGGGGCAGATCTTCACGCAGCGCATGCAGAGGTAACAGGGGACTTTCTCCACATAAATAACCGGAGTTCCGGCATAAAATCCATGGCGCAGATCCAGAATTTTAATGCTCCGATAGGGACAGCTTTCGGCACAGCGTCCGCATCGGATGCAACGGGAGGCAAAAAGATCCTCCGGGATAGCGCCCGGGGGCCGTAAAACATTGGTTTTAATAGGAGAAGACGCCAGCTCGCCCGGAGCACAGCTGGCCAGAAAGCCACCGGCCAGAATCTTCAAAAAAAGACGCCGATGCATCATGCCTTCCAGGGTCTTTCCGGAACGTATTCCCCTCGCTCTATCTTCTCCACCTCATCTTCCACATTGAAGTAAGCCACGTTTATGGAAAGTACCCCTTCAATCTTCCGGGGCCACTCTTTGAGCTCCTTTTCCATCTGGTCCACCGTTTCACCTTCAAAAACCACGACCATTTCTCCCTTATCGTTCCAGCCATACACTTCTACACCCTCAAGTCTTTCCAGGGCCGACCTCACACTTTCCAGTTTTTCGGGCAAAAAACAGACCACTAAACCGGCAACCGGCATTTCCACTCTCTCCCCAAAAAAAGCCGGGCTCAATGCCCGGCTCCGAATTTCAAAGGGGCAGGGGATTTCCCCCGCCCCTTCAAAGTTTACCTCTTATGCCCTACCACATAGGGCTTAAGGGGTTTCGGTCCCGAGACCTTTCGGATCCGGCAGGCACAGATCTTAAACTCCGGCTCCTTGGAGCCCGGATCAAAGGCGTCCTTGGTCACCCGGTTAGCCATACGCTCTTCGTGCATGTCGTGCCAGTAAATGAAGACCATGCCCTCGATCGGGCCTTCGTAGACCTTGGCCGGAAGCACGATTTTCCCCCGACGGGTCTCGATCTCCACCATATCGTTGGGGTTAATCCCCAGGCGCCGGGCATCTTTGGGATTAATCTCCACGTAAGCATAAGGATTAGCCCGCAGGAGCTCCGGAATACGTCCGGTCATGCTGGTGGTATGCCAGTGGTCGATCACCCGCCCGGTAGAAAGGTAGAAGGGATACTCCGCATCCGGCTCCTCGGCCGCTCCCTTGTAAGGCCTGAGCCAGATGTAGAGCTTGTGGTCCTTGTGTGCCGGACCGTAGAAAACATAGGGGCCGGAGATGCCCAGCTTCTTTCCTTCTTCATCGGCCAGGGGATCAATCCCGCGAACGAACTTCTTATAGGTTCCCCCGCGAAGCGCGATCTCTTTGGTGGGCGCCGGCCACTGCACCCCGTCAGGGCGCTGTTTTAGAACTTCGTAGGTAGCTCCGGAAAGATCGTTGTCCCGGCCTTTGGTGAGTTTCTGGCTGTATTCGTCCCAGATAGCCTTGGGCAGTTCGTAACCCTCCTCCTTGCCCACAAAATCCTTCACACAGATCCTGAGATTCCGGGCCCGCCTGCTATCCCCCATTTTCTCGAACTTTTCCGCCATCTTGAGGGCCCATTCCCGTACGATCCAGACCTCGGGCTTGGCCTCTCCGGGCGGATCCACCACCTTCACGGTCAGCTGGCTCCGCCGCTCGGTGCAACCGTAAACCCCGGTCTTTTCAAAGTGGAAGGCCGTGGGCAGTACCAGATTGGCCAGCTCCGTGGTCTTGGTGGGGAAAATATCGGTCACCACCACGAAGACATCCTCCCGCGCCAGCCCTTTCCGATAGTAATCACAGTTGGGAAGACTCTGGGCCGGACTGGTACAGTTGATCCAGATGGCCTTGATCTTTCCTTCATTTACCGCCCGGAACATGGCTACCGTATGATAACCCGGCTTCGGAGGAATAGTTCCCCGGGGAACTCCCCAGAGATCCTCCACCTGATGACGAAGTTTGTCGACCTTGACCGGCCGGTGTCCCGGCAGGATGTGACAGAGACCTCCACCCTCGCGCACCCCACCACAGGCGTTGGGCTGACCGGTAAGAGAAAAACTGTCGGCCCCGGGTTTGCAGAGCTGACCGGTAAGAAGATGAAGATTGTGGATCAGATTGTTGGCCCACACCCCGCGAATCCGCTGGTTGATGCCCATGGTCCACATGGACATGGTTCCCTTCGATTTTGCAAACCACCGGGCAGCCGTCCGGATCTTCTCCGGAGTGATATTGCCTCCGCAAATCTCCGCCGCCCGCTCCGGGGTGTACTGTTTGAGGAACTCTTTATACTCCTCAAAGCTCACATCCTTCGGCGGTTTCCCTACCTTAAATTTGCAATATTTCCGGATGAACTCTTCGTCATAGAGTCCTTCCTCCACGATCACATAGGCCATGGCGTTGAGCAGGGCCAGATCCGTGCCGGGCTTGAACTGGAGATGAAGGTCCGCGATACGGGAGGTGGGAGAAACCCGAGGGTCGGCGTTGATAACCTTTACTTCCTTGGGATTTGAAAGTTTGCGATTCATGACCCGGCGGAAGATGACCGGATGACACTCCGCCATGTTACTGCCGATGATGAAGAAACAATAAGCCTTTTCGATGTCGGCATAAGAACCGATGGGTTCATCCGCTCCGAAGGAGGTCAGATATCCTCCCACGGCGCTGGCCATACAGAGCCGCGGATTACCCTCCACGTTGTTGGTCCCGAGGCCGGCCCGCATGATCTTCTGGAAAAGATAGGTTTCCTCCGTTAAGGCCTGCCCAGAGCCGTAATAAGCCGTGGCATTGGGGCCATACTTGGCGGTCACTTCGGCGAACTTCCGGGCCGCAATGTCCAGAGCCTCTTCCCAGGAAATCTCCCGGAAAGGCTGATCCTTGCGTTCACGATAAAGCGGCTTCTTGAGCCTTTCCGGATGGTGAATGATCTTGTAAAACAGCATGCCCTTCATGCAAACATAGCCCTTGTTGGTAGCCGATTCCGTGATACCCTTAATGGCTACCGGTTTACCATTCTTAAGGCCCAGGTAGACCCGGCACCCCACCCCACAGAACCGACACACGCCGGGTTCCCAGCGGTCCACATCCGCGGCCTGGGCCACCTCCTGCATCCCCTTGGGCAGTTCAATGCCTGCCAGAGAGGCCGCCGTTAAAGCCGCGGTCCTTTTTATAAACTGTCTCCTGGTAAGACCCATAGGACACCTCCTTCAGAAATTATTGAGCCTTTTTCTCAAAAAGATGCGGGGTGTGACATTCCCAGCAGGCCCTGTCCTTGGGACAATTTTCGTAGGCCTTGGCATGACAGGTACGACAGGTTTCACGGGTAGGTTCATGAAAAGTCTCAAAGGTTCCGTGACACTGGAAGCACTTCACCATGGCTATGCCGTGCCTGGATTGCCACCATTCCTGATATATCTCGGGGGTCTCAGTACGATGACAATCGCTGCAGGCAATCAACTTTTCCTGCTCCGAAAGCTCCGGATG
>JALWCD010000106.1 GCA_027036915.1 Thermodesulfatator sp.
ATCCTGGCGCTGCCGCAGCCCAGATCCAGGACCGCCTGCGGGGAATGGGTCCGAAAAAGTTCCACCAGGGCCTCAAGGCAGAGGAGGGTGGTGGGATGCCGGCCGCTGCCGAAGGAAAGGTCCGCCCGGAGATAGATCTCCCCCGGCGCGGGTTCTTCCGGAAAAAGGGGGCTGAAAAAGCGCAACGGCCCCACGCTGAACCGCCGAGGGCCGGGCTCCGGGTTTTCGGCAAGCTCCGTTTCCTCGAATTCGGCCCGGGGAAGGACGCGGGAGAGGGCCCGCAGGCGCTCGTGGACCCCCTCGCCGGGATAGCTCAGAACGAGAAGACGACTTTCCGGAAGATAAAGGTCCTTCAGAGGGACGAGTCCCGCGGCCTTTAAGGTTTCGAGAATTTCGGCCGGCGAATCCGTGCGGATCTTTACCCGGAGGTAAGTTTTCATAAACGTTTTCGGGAATCCAGGATGACCGTAACCGGCCCGTCGTTCACCAGCTCCACCTCCATGTAGGCCCCGAAAACGCCGGTCTTTACCGGAAGGCCTTTCTCCTTCAGGGCTTGGGCCAGGCCCTCGCACAGCCTCCGGGCCTCCTCCGGACGTTCGGCCGGATCGAAAGAAGGCCGGCGTCCCTTACGACAGTCCCCACAGAGGGTGAAGTTGGAAACCAGGAGGACCTCGCCTCCCACCTCGGAAAGGCTCAGATTCATCCTGCCGGACTCGTCCTCAAAGAGTCTGAGCCCGGCGATCTTGCCCGCTATCCAGGCGAGATCCTCCGGCCCGTCGCCCTTCTCCACCCCCACCAGGACCAGGAACCCCTTCCCGATCCGGGCCACCTCCCGGCCCGAAACCCGCACGGATGCCCGCAGAACCCTCTGGATTACGGCCCTCATCCTTTCACCAGCTCCTGAAATTTCTCCAATGTTAACGGCGGGGCAAAGAGAAAACCCTGGCCCTCCTCGCACCCTATCTCTTTCAGGATTTCCAGCTCCTCCTCCCGTTCGATCCCCTCGGCCAGACAGCGGGCCCCCACACTCCGGGCCAGCCCCACAATGGTTCGCACTACATGGCGGGGTTTCTCCCCGGATAGAAGATTGCTCACGAAGAAACGGTCGATCTTGATCTTGTCCACCTCGAATTCCACCAGATACTTCATGGAGGAGTAGCCCATGCCGAAGTCGTCGAGCACGATCTTTATCCCCAGGCTCCGCAACTTTTCGAGGATGGCAAGCGTCCTTTCGGCCTTTTCCATGGCGGTGGTTTCGGTGATTTCAAGATGAAATTTCTCCGGGGGGAAGCCCGTTTCCTTAAGAACCCTTTCGATCTTTTGCGGAAGAGACGTCTCCCGAAACTGTCGGCCCGAGAAATTGAGACACAAAAAGAGCCCGTTTTGAGAGACCAGAGGACTCATTTCTTCCAGAGCTTTACGAAGGATGAAGTCGCCCAGTTCGCTGATGAAACCGGTCTTTTCGGCCAGACCGATGAACCTGGCCGGAGGAAGGAGCCCCAGCTCAGGATGGTGCCAGCGAATGAGGGCCTCGGCCCCCACGATACGGCGGTCGGAAAGCCGCACGATGGGCTGATAAACCGGAAAGAACTCTCCCCGGGCCAGCCCTTCCACCATGGCCGAGCGCAGGAAGGCCTCCTCCGCAAGGCTTCTTTCGATTTCCGGCGAATAAAGGGCCACGTCTTCCCCGCTTTCTTTGGCCCGTTTGAGAGCCGCCTCGGCCTTGCTCAGAAGCTCCTCGGGCGTTTCTCCGTCCCGGGGAAAGAGGGCCCCGCCGATCCTGGCCGAAAGAACAATCTCGTGGGAGTTGATTCTGAAGGGCTTTTTCAGGATCTCCTGAACCTTATGGAAGACCACCTGCAGGCTATAGGTCCCGCGAATATCGGTAAAGATCAAACCGAACTTATCGGCAAAAAAATGGCTTTTTATATCACTTTTCCGGAGCCCCCCACAGAGCCTGGCGGCCACCTCTTTAAGGATCCGGTTGCCCGCTTCGTAGCCCAGGGTGGCGTTGATTTCCCTGAAATTGGTGAGATCGAGCACGGCCACCAGCAGATGTTCCCTTTTCCTGGCCCCGCGAAGGATAAGGGCCCGGAGCTTTTCCAGGAACAAATCTCGACTGGGGAGCCCGGTAAGGGGGTCGAAAAAGGCCACCTCCGCAAGACGTCGCTCAAGGAATAGCTGGGGAGTGGCGTCCACCCCTATTCCCACTCCCACCCGCCGGTCCTTCCACTGAAAGGTTTCCGTAAGCAGACTCACCATTCGTTCTTCGCCTGTTTTGGTGACGAGGGGAAGTTCATAGAAAAACGAACAGGAACGCCCTGCTTTCGCCCGCCAGGAAAGGTTTTCCTTTATTTCCTGGCGAAACCGGAGAGGCACCACCTCCCAGACCCGTTTTATACGAAGTTCTTCCCAGGCGTAGCCCAGGACCTTCAGGGTATAGGGATTGGCATAAAGGAAACGGCCGTCCTCAAGGTCGTATAGGATGAGACCCACCGGGGCTTTGCCGAAAATACTCAACCAGAGGAGGTGGTCGGTCTGGAGTTCCGCGAAAGCCTCTTTTTCCTCGGTGAGATCCACCCAGAGCCCGAGAAGGAGAAGCCGACTCCCCGATTTTTCCAGAACCGAAAGCCCTTCTTTTATCCAGAGGTAATGTCCGTCTCCGCGTTCAAAACGAAAAACACGCCACACCTCGTTTTCTTTCATTAATCGACGTATACTCTCCTCAAATCCCCGGCGATCTTCGGGATGGATTCGGAGAGGATTCCAGAGGACGGTCTGGAGAGTTTCCGGACTTTCTTCTCCCGCAAAGCTGGCCAGGCGGGGGCTGGCGAAGAGCAATCTTTCGGGTTTTAGATCCTCTTCCTGAACCCGGGCCTCCAGCAGATAGACCCCGGCCGGCAGGCCCGCCAGGTATCGCTCATAGAGAGGTTCCAGCGAAGGTGGAAACATGAGTATATATTAATCACTAAAAGATATCGTGAAAGTCGAACTCTCTAACCGCCGAAAGAGTCTCCCGGTGGAGGGGACGCTGGACGCGTAGTCCTTCTGCTGTTACCGCAGAGCGAAAATGTCACCCTAACTGCAAGGGGAAAATGTCACCCCCTTCCTGAGTCGTCTTTTTAAACCTGAGTCTGGTCTCTCGACAAGCCTTCTTTTGCCTTCCAAGATCCTCGTAAGGAAT
>JALWCD010000107.1 GCA_027036915.1 Thermodesulfatator sp.
AGGCTATAGCCTATCTTTTTTCCGATTATCCGGAACGTCTGGTGGTCTCTTTTGCCGAACATCCCTCTCCCTCCACCAAAGAATTTCTGCTCAAAAATGGCTTTGAAGCCTGGGTGTTAAACGCTCCCCGTCATGAGGAGATGGCGGAGATCAGATCCCGTCAGATATGGTGCCAGGCCCTCAAAATGAGTTTTGAGGAGCTTGAAGAGGCGGAAAGGATGCCTGTTTCGCCGGAGGAAATCCGAATTGTAAGTTCTATTCTTAAAGAAAACGGCCCCATGGTGGTGGGAAAACTCATAAACGAAATGAAGGAAAGAGGCATACGTCGTTCCAAATCCGTTCTGGCTAAACTTTTCCTCACCCGAAAACTTAAAGTGGATGAAAAAAGCAATATCGTAGATTTTATGTAAGACTGTGATAACGCCAGACGCTTAAGAGAAAAAGGGTCGCGGTCTCGGCCCGAAGGATGTAGGGCCCCAGGCTTACCGGCAAAAACCCTGCCTCCTGAAAAAGCCCTATCTCCTCTTCCGAAAACCCCCCTTCAGGCCCGGAGGCCAGGGCCAGGTCCCGCGGAAGGGAAGAGAAGGCCTTCCGCAGGGGGAGGCCTCCTTTCTCGTAGGCCACGCAGCGGCGCTCGGCCCGCACCTTCTGAAGGACCCGTGGAAGCTCCTCCGGGGGTTCCACCTCCGGAAGCCGGAGCCTTCCGCACTGTTTCAGGGCCTGGATAGCCCGGGCCTTAAGTCGTTCATGGGTCCGGGGAGAGGGGGTGCGCACCGTATAGCGGCTCACGAAAGGGAGGATGCGGCCTGCCCCAAGCTCCGTGGCCTTCTCCACCAGAAATTCCGTGCGCCCTCCCTTAAGGAGGGGAATCAGGATCTCAAGAAAAAACCGGGGCTCGGATTCCCTTTCCTCAAGACCCTCAACCCGGACGAGGACTTCCCTCCGCGAGATCCCCTCAACCCGCGCCCGGTAGGCCTCCCCCCGGCCGTTAAGGAGCACTACCTCCCCCCCCTCTCCTATCCGCAGGACGTCGCGCAGATGATGGGCCTCATCCGGAGAAAGAAGGACGAGTCTTCCCGGGGCGGCCTCCGGGGCAAAAAAGCGGGGGCTCTTCATACCCGGAGGTTTACCTTTTCCACGAACGCCTTTAAGGCCGGAAAACCCTTGGCCTCAGCCACGGCGCGGAAGACCCCCTCGGCCTCCCTCACCCTTACCCCGGAAAGGAGGCTTACCGGAAGATCGGAGAAGACCTCCGGGGCCAGCGGCGTACTCGGCCCGAGGAGAACCACCTCCCGGGCCCTTCCGATCCGGGAAAGGATGTCCTCCAGGGTCTGGTTGATCAGGGTCACGGAGGTAATCCATACCAGGCTGGCCCGGGGCAAAAACTCCGGCATTTCAGCCTCCGAAAGAAGCCCCGGACCCAGGCGTTCCCCTTTTTCAAAGACCCAGAGATTCTTCACCCGCCCGGAAAGTTTCCGGTAAAGAGGCTCGAAGAACCCCACCATGGCCACTTCATCTTCCGGCTGGGGACGCACCAGCTCCAGGACGTCCCCGGAGACGATGGGAAGATCCCGGGAGTTGAAAAGGGCGTTGGCCACGGCCAGGGCCACCCCAACCTCAAGAGGATGGGACGAAAAAAGTCCCTTCAGGACCAGGTCTGCGGGCTTTCCGTGAAAGGATATTTCACGGGGCAAATAGGTGCAGCAGCCAGCCTCAAAAAGGGTGTAGGCCAGGCCCACGCGGCCTCCGGTAAGTTCCACCGCGGTGTATCCCAGACCGATGATTAAACGTTCGATGAGCTTTCCCCGGGCCAGGGACCGGGCAGCCTCAAAAAGCCTGGTGTAAAGACTCATCGCTTGAAGATCCTGGCCGTGACCTTCTCGGCCAGCTCAAGGAATTTCTTCCCGACCTCGCTCTCGGTCTCGAGGGCCACAGGGTCCCGACGCCGATTGATCTCGGGCTCAAGCGGAATGCGGGCCAGAAGGGGTGCCGAAAGCTCCCGGGCCAGCTTCTCCCCGCCTCCCTCGCCGAAGACCGGAATTTCCTTGCCCTCCACCCGGAGGTAGGCCATGTTCTCCACCAGCCCGAGAAGGGGCACCCCGAGGTCCTCAAACATCTTGGCGCAGCGCCTCACATCGGCCAGCGAAAGCTCCTGGGGCGTGGTGACCAGGATGACCCCCTTCGGCTGATAGGTGTGACAGACCGAAAGCGGGGCGTCCCCGGTTCCGGGGGGAAGATCCACCAGCAGGAAATCAAGCGGGCCCCACTCCACCACCTCGGCCATCTCCCGCAGGGCCTTACCCACGAGCGGCCCCCGCCAGATGAAGGGTTGCCCCGGAGGGGCCAGAAAGGCAAAACTCATCACTTTGACCCCGTGCCGCACCAGGGGCTGGATCTTTCCAGCCACCACCGAGGGTCTTTCGTCCTCGGAAAAACCCATGAGAAGCGGGATGTTCGGACCGTAAAGGTCGGCATCCATGATCCCGGTCTGAAACCCCCGCCGACTCAGAGCCACCGCCAGGTTGACCGTAACCGTGCTCTTCCCCACCCCGCCCTTTCCGCTCCCCACCGCCAGCACAAACCGCACATCACGGATACCCAGATGTTCCTTTTTGGGACGGGCCCCGAAGATCCGGGCCCTTTCCTCGGGCGTCATGGTGGAAAGTTCGACCTCGGCCTCCGAAACCCCGGGGACCGAAAGCACGGCCTCTTTTACGTCCTCGGCGATCTTTCGTTTGAGGGGACAGCCCGCGGTGGTGAGGGCCACCACCACCCGGACCCTCCCCTCCGGAGTGACCTCCACCTCCCGGATCATGCCCAGAGAAACTAGATCCCGGTTGAGCTCCGGATCCTTGACCTTCTTTAAAACCTCAAGAACCGCTTCCTTGCTGAGGGCCATGCTCCCCTCCGATTACCCCTTGAGTCCCAGGACATCGTGCATATCGTAGACCCCGGGGGCCTTACCCACCACCCACATCGCGGCCCGGACGGCCCCGCGGGCGAAGGTGTCGCGGCTTGCGGCCCGGTGGATGAGTTCCAGGCGCTCGCCCGGCCCGGCGAAAAGCACCGTGTGTTCCCCCACGATCTCCCCGGCCCGGATGGTCTGGATCCCGATCTCGCGCCGCGGACGCTCGCCGATGATTCCTTCACGGCAAAAACGAAAGGCGGAATCGT
>JALWCD010000108.1 GCA_027036915.1 Thermodesulfatator sp.
GTCAACAGTTCTCCTCCCCCCACCGTGCTCCAGACCCGGAAATTTCCGGAAAAAGAGAACCGGTGCGCAAAAGATCAGGGAAGTTTCTTAAGCAGATCGGCCATCTCCAGGGCCGCCATGGCGGCCTCGAAACCCTTGTTTCCGGCCTTGGTTCCGGCCCTCTCCACCGCCTGCTCGATGGTGTCGGTGGTGAGCACGCCGAAGATAATGGGCACCCCGGTCTCGAGCGAGGCCTGAGCAATGCCCTTGGCACACTCCGAGGCCACGTACTCGAAATGCGGCGTAGCTCCCCGGATGATGGCCCCCAGGCAGACCACCGCCTGGTATTGCCCGCTTTGGGCCAGACGCTTGGCCACCAGCGGAATCTCAAAGGACCCCGGCACCCAGACCACGGTCAGGTCTTCCTCCCGTACCCCGTGGCGAAAAAAGGCGTCAAAGGCCCCCTTGAGAAGCTCCTGGCTGATGAAGGAATTGAACCGTCCCACCACCAGGGCAAACCTCTGCCCCTCGCCCCGATACTGTCCGTGGATCTCCCTGACCATGCGTGCCTCCTTCAGTAGTCGAATATGCTGAGAAGATGCCCCAGCTTTTCCCTTTTACACTTGAGATAACGGTAGTTCTCCTCGTGGGGTTTGATCTCGATGGGCACCCTCTCCACCACCTTGAGGCCGTACCCTTCGAGTCCCACAATCTTTTTGGGATTGTTGGTCATGAGCCGCATCCGTCGCACCCCGAGATCGCGCAGGATCTGGGCCCCGATACCGTAATCCCGAAGATCGGCCTTGAAACCCAGGGCCTCGTTGGCCTCCACGGTGTCCTTGCCCTGATCCTGAAGCACATAGGCCCGAAGTTTGTTGAGGAGCCCTATGCCCCGGCCCTCCTGCCGGAGGTAAAGGAGCACGCCCCGGCCCTCCTCGGCAATCATCTCCAGAGCCCGCATGAGTTGCGGCCCGCAATCACAACGCAGGGATCCGAAGACGTCCCCGGTGAGACACTCCGAGTGCACCCGGACCAGGATGGGATCCCCGGTAACCTCACCCTTGACCAGGGCCACGTGGGTAAAAGGGTCCACCAGGTTGGTGTAGGCGTAAAGCCGGAATTCCCCCCAGGGGGTGGGAAGCCGGGTCTCCACCTCCCGTTTCACCAGGCATTCGTTTCGCAGGCGGTAAGCGATGAGATCCCGGATGGTGATGATCTTAAGCCCGTGTTTTTCGGCGAACTTTTCCAGATCCGGAAGCCGGGCCATGGTGCCGTCGTCTTTCATGATCTCACAGATGACCCCCGCCGGGCGCAGACCCGCCAGCCGCGCGAGATCCACCGAGGCTTCGGTGTGCCCGGCCCGGACCAGCACCCCCCCTTCCCGGGCCCGAATGGGGAACACGTGTCCGGGGGTTACGATGTCCTCGGGGCCGCTTTTGGGATCGATGGCCACCCGAATGGTGTGCGCCCGATCGGAGGCGGAGATCCCGGTGGTGACTCCGTGTCGGGCCTCGATGGAAACGGTAAAAGCGGTGTCGAACTGGGTGCCATGCCGGCGAGGCTGAAGGGGCAGTTGCAGACGTTCCACATCCTCCGGGGTCAGGGTGAGGCAGATGAGCCCCCGGCCGTACTTGGCCATGAAATTGATGGCCTCCGGGGTGACCTTCTCGGCCGCCATGACCAGATCGCCCTCGTTTTCCCGGTCCTCGTCGTCCACCACGATGACCATCTTCCCGGCTCGTATGTCCTCGAGCGCCTCCTCGATGGTGGCCACCGGCATCTTTTTCTCCTCCACAAAAGGGTTTTTTTATTATAGCCTAACCCGAAAGAGCAGAAAGTCACGGAAAGATAAATGTCTTCCGAAAACACCGCCCGGAAAATAGCCCGCCAGGCGCGCGCGGTCACCGTGGCCGTGATTATAAGCCGTATCCTGGGACTCGTGCGCGAGCAGGTCCTGGCGGCCTTTCTTGGCGCCGGACGGGAAATGGACGCCTTCGTGGTGGCCTATCGCATCCCGAATCTTCTCCGGGACCTTTTTGCCGAGGGGGCCCTGGGCATGGCCTTCACCCGGGTCTTCAGTGCCACCCGTGAGAGGGAGGGGGAGGCCGCGGCCTTCCGGATAGCCTCCGAGATACTGACCACCTTTGGTTTGCTGATCCTGGGGGTGATCGTCCTGGGGGAGGTTCTGGCCCCTCAGATAGTAAACCTCCTGGCCCCGGCCTTCAGGAATTTTTCCGGAAAGTTCGAACTCACCGTCTTCCTCACCCGCATCATGTGGCCCTTTCTCCTTTTTATAAGTCTTTCGGCCGTTTTCGCCGGTATGCTGAACGCCCTGGGCATCTTCTTCTGGCCGGCCCTCTCCTCGGCCCTTTTCAACCTCACCTCCATCGCCCTCGGGGCGACCCTTTACTTCCTGGCCCCCCGCTTCGGTCTTCCGGGGGTGGCCGGAATGGCCCTGGGAGTCCTTCTGGGGGGCCTGGCCCAGGCCGCCTTTAACCTGCCCTTTCTCCTCCGGCGAAAGTTCCGTTTTCGGTTCCGACCGGCCTTCAGGTCCCAGGCCGTGCGGGAGACCCTTAAGCTCATGGCCCCCTCGGTGATCGGACTTTCGGCCATGCAGCTAAACGTCTTTCTCAACACCTACTTCGCCACTTCCTGCGGGGAAGGCGCTGTCTCCTGGCTGGCCTACGCCTTCCGCCTCATGTACGTACCTCTGGGGCTCTTCGGGGTGGGACTCTCTCTGGCCCTGCTTCCGGAAGCCAGCCGCCGGGCGGCCCGCGGTGACTATCAAAGCCTGAGAAAAACCTTCGGTTCCTCGCTCCTGGTAGGCCTTAGCCTCTCCGTACCCTCCGCGGTAGGGCTGGGAGTGCTGGCCGAACCCATCGTACGGCTCATCTTCGAACACGGACGTTTCTCCCCGGAAGACACCCTGGCCACCGCCTCCGCTCTGCGCCTCTTCGTCCTGGGACTCCCCTTCTACGGCGCCACCAAGGTCTCCGTTCCGATCTTTTACGCCCTGGGCAACACCCTCGTTCCGGCCCTCTCAAGTTTCCTTTCCGTGGGCATAAACCTTACCGTGATCCTCCTCACCCTCCCTTACCTGGGTTTTAAGGCCATCGCCCTCGGCCTGGCCCTCGCTCTCGCCTTTCAGGC
>JALWCD010000109.1 GCA_027036915.1 Thermodesulfatator sp.
CGAGGCTATGAACCCGCCGAAATGGTGCTGGGGCTACAAAGTGATAAGCAAGGAGCTATGCAACGGGATATGCAAGAAGGAGTTCAGGAGCATAACAGAGGCGATGAAATGGATTAGGGAGAAGATAGCCGAGATGCAGAGGCAAAAAATGAGGATGAAGGGCTAGCGCCGCGACCACATAAAAATCGTTCTACACTCGTTCGTTTTTGTATTACAAAAATGAATGAAGAGTGTTTTGGAGAGAAGGAACATGTGGTGGAGCGCCACGAGAACCTCGTAGTCGCCGATGCGCTCCCTGCGTGTCTCTATATAGCGATCCTCCCACCACCACGGCAAGTAAGATTCTTCCCCTTCAACGTCACCGCCAAGAAGTTCGCATAGATCATCTATTAGGCCGCTAAGCTGCTCAGGAACCGCGTTTTTTATCTCCTCGCATGAGCCGTACCTCTCATATTTCATCGTCTCAGCCGCCTTCACATTTTCCATGCAGTGGTATAAATCGTTTAGGGGTATGTCTCATTGCGCTGCGCTACTGCGATATACGCATGGTGCGGAGGCGTGAAGATAGAGAATGTCGTACGCGATGCTAGGCGCGTCCTCGAGGCCATCGAGACTGGCAAGGTGAGCGAGGAGGCTGCGCAGGCGGCCGAGAGGCTCCTCGAGCACCTCGCGCATGGCGGCTTCGCGCTCGCCGCGGCGTACATTGCGATAGCTAGGGGCGCGCTCGGCACCTGCAAGCCCGCATGCCCCGAGAGCGTCAGGAGGATAGTCGAGAAGGTCGTCGAGGAGCTGGTCGAGAAGGCTAGGAAGGCGCTGCGAAACCTAGGGATCGTCGCGGGCGAGAAGATAGTCGTTGTGGCGCCGCCGAGAGAGCTCCGAGACCTGCTCGCCATCGCGGAGAAGCTCGCCGAGCGAGGCCTCTACGTGGTGATCAACGACGGCTACGAGGCACTGATTGGGAAGGATGGCAACGTGGTAACGATACGCAGGGCGAACAACGAGTACATCGTGGAGTATGGTGGCAGAAAGTGGAGGTTCAGGAGCATGCTAGAGGCGCTGATGCAGATCCTGGAGTCGCTCAAGATGCGGGCATAAACAATGGCTTAGAGATGAACGGCCTCAGTGTTCTTTTCACTTGATCCTCTATCGCTTTTAGATAACACTCTTTGTTCAGCTCTTTGCACCCTAGAACCGTCCTCCATTTGTATTTGTAATTCAACCCGTGTGCCCCAGTGTCGCTCGCGAAGTAGCGCGGATGCTCGCCGAAGGCCCTCACGGCGTCGGTGTGGAGGCCGAAGAAGTGGAAGCCCCTAATCTCCCGCGGCCACCTCGCGTTGAGGAACTCCCTGAGGAACTCGTTGAGCGTCCCCGCGGCCCTCCCCTCCGCCAACTTCGCCGTCTTGCCCTTGGCCGACGGCTTCCTGACGCACACGGAGCCGACTCCGACGATGCCGCGGTACGGGCAGCCGCCGCTCAGCGTGCAGGTCTCGACGAGTTCAGGCGTCATGTTGAGCAGCGCGGATAGCTGGTACTCGTGCACCTCGAAACCCTGGATGACGATGACGAGCTTCCTGAGAGCCTCGGGGTCGTGGGCGCGGACGAGCCTGCGGAACGCGAGGTGCAGCATCTGCGTCAGGTGGATGCGCACGAGGCGCACGTTGGCGGGGAGGAAGCGCGCGCCGTGCACCGGCACATCGGGCATCGCGGCGGCCGTGACATAGTTGTACCACGCCGATATCCACGCGCTGTACTCTACGATCCACCTCATCAGGAGGTTGACGTCGAGCACCGGCTTCTCGAGCTCAGACTTCGAGAGATACTCGAACGCCCCGTTATCCACGAAGAGTGGTATGTTGTAGCGCTCGGCGAGCTTGCAGGGGAGGCACCCCCTCTTCCACTTCGCATATCTTATCAGGACACCCACGCGAATGCCACGGATCTTCCTAAGCCTATCATCCCAGTCTTTGAGCAGCGCGAAGATATCCTCGAGCCACTTGGTCTCCGCGACCGCGATGTAGAAGAATCTCATAGCGAGCCCCATACACAGGTCATACACAAGCGTGAAATATAACCACAGCGGATGATGAGCCGGGAGCACCATGAGCCCGAGAAGAGCCTTCGCGCTAGCCGCCATACTCGCAGCCGCGCCAGTGCTAGCAGCGGTGGCGGCCAACCCAACGCCTAAGACAATCATCGTCGCGATGATGCTCCTCACAGCGATACTCGTCAACGCGATGACCACGAAATGGGAGATCCTCGGGGCGAGGTAAGGGGGTGGGCGGCGTGGCGCGCACGCTCAGCAGCACGATCGTCCACCTCATCCTCGAGATGCTAGACTACGACTTCGAGTTCGACACGGGCGCCGAGTACGCGACGAAGATAGGCTACCACGAGTTGCTCGCGGACGATCCGCGCGGCTACCGCGAAGAACCCGACACCGACGACGAGACGTGCGCGTACAGCGACAGGCTCAGGGGCAGCGAGACGCCACTCGGATGCCACACTGTGCACCACGAGACACCCGAATACGCGATATACTACAATGCGTACGAGTACAAAGAGATCTGAGACACTGTTCTTCAACGCGCGTTAAAAACAGAGCCAAAAAAAAATTAGGCGTTGTCGGGGCAGACTACCGCGTACACCACCTCGTAGACAAGCTCGCCGTCGATCATCGTCCTCCTGAGCTCGGCGTGCAGCCGCAGCCTCCTCCCACCCGCGTCCTCGCCGATCACCGTGACCGTCACAGAGCCGTTCTTACGCTCATAGACATAGTAGATGTAGTTCTTCTTCCCCGACGGCGGCCTGACAATCCCTGCTAGCTTCCTGAGAGCGCTGACCGCCGACCGCCGATCACTGAAGAAGCGCGGGTGATCGAGATGCGTACATTTCGATGGTGCGGTTGAGGCGATAGACACCGTGCATCCCCCTAGCAACGGTAAGCGTAACACGGATATATAACAAGCGACACCGCGAGAAGAACAGGGACGCCCAGGTTAAACCGAGTAGTTAAAACACACAAGCAATACCGTTGAACACGGAATACCACTACACTAATGACGGTGGGCACCATGGCATACGACATTCTCCGCGACCATGCACACAAGATTGCAAAAATGTACAACGTCGACCCCGAGATAGTCTACTACGCCCTCATCATAGACGCGGGTGATGATTGCGACGTCCTGGAGTGGAAGCTAGACGAGCTAGACGAGGTGAAAAGAAAGGCGGAAGAGGCCTACGAGAAGGTAAAGGACGAGAAGATCAGGAGAGCGATAAGAGAGATGATAGAGTGCATCAACGAGATGAAAAAGATGGAAGAAGAGGCAGACAAACTAGCCGAACAGGAGGCAGTACTAGAGTACGACGTCGTTTAAGACGCCATATCTGCAGAATGCCCCATAGATTATCACACCGCGTCTAATTTTTGCCGCATATTCCGCTATACATGTTTCATCGACATACATGCAGGGCCCGTAGAACACTCTCCGTGCAACAGCTTCTGCTTTTTTAGCATCGTCGAACGGCGGTATAATTATAATCGTGCAGTGCCGCTGGTAAACAACAGGTACGTTACTCGGGTCGTAGATGACAACATCGTTGAACCCTCGCGAACGCACCGCCTCTGCTATCCTCTCCGCCCGCTCCCTATCAGAAATTATGATTACGCGGCATGAAGCACAGCGAGGTGTCGCCCAGCCACGAGTCGGGGCTAGCGACACGGCCTGCCACCGTTATTGGCATTCCCCGGGCGCTAATAAATTGTTCAATAGTGGCATAGAGATTGTTATGTTGTCGGTGTTGTTTAACGCGCGTTAAAGAATGAGCCAAAAAAAAAAAAATGATTACGTCTCGGCGACCGCACGGCGCGGTGTCGAGAGCAGCGAGGCGGTGTAGTAGAGGCCGGTCTTCTCCAGCTCCTCCTTAACCTCCACGATCCTCTCCTTCACGTTCGTGTCGATAACGATATCGCGGAGGCTCGGCGGCCTTAGCGGCTTCCCGCAGCGAGGGCATACACCACCATGCATGTAGATGACCTGCGATGGCGTCGGAATCCCGCTTGTCGACTGGCCGACGCGGACGAACACGTAGAGCGGGAAGCCGCAAGAGGAGCACCGGTAGACCACGGGCATCAGGCGACCACCCCCATCGCCAGCGGGTCGTGAGGATCATGCCGCCCGAAGAGCAGGAGGAGGCGGTTGACGTGATCTTTAGCCTCCTTCAGGCGCTGCGATATCACCCTCGCCGCCGCTACCGTGGCGGCGACAACAGCGTTGTCATGGTCGTTGTTGTTTAGAAGCATGTCGAGGACGGCACGGTTCACGGCCTCATCCGCATCGAGATTATCCATTTTCATTGTGATAGAAATGAATGAAGAAACCAGGGCACGGAGGCACGCGGATCGGTTCGAGAATCCTACGTCATGACACGCGCGGTCGAGAAGCTCGACTAAATCCGGTTCGAGCTTGAAGGATACGACTCGCTTCTCCATCCTCTCAGCCGCGGTGTCTATTGCAGCGGGGGTATTAATCCCTGTATTACCGCGGCGTCTTGCTCATGGTTCTTCATCCCAGCGCGTGGATGTTGAACTGCGTAACACTCAATAACCGCCGCCCATGAATTGTCATACACGGTCGGGAAACATGCCCCAGGAGAACCACGAGAGGAAATGCCCCCGGACGATCGACGAGCTGTTTAGGCTCGCCGAGGAGCAGGGACTGCACATAGAGCGCGGCAACCTAGGCAAACTACTCTACATAAAAATGAATGGAGGTTGTATAACTGAGGTCGGCTACGAGAAGCTATACCTGTACGTATGGTGGCCCTCCAGCGGCAAGGTGCGCGTCGAGGTGGACTACCCCTATATGTGCCAGTGTAACTGCGGGTGATGGCCATGCGCGTGGTGACATTCAAGATTGATGAAGACTTGTTGGAGCGGCTCGACCTCTACGCGAGGCTCAAGGGCATCACGAGGAGCGAGGCGATCAGGAAGGCCATCGAGGAGATGCTCGAGCGCGAGGAGCCGGAGCTAAGCGTCAGACCCAAGATCATCAGGATATTATCGTGAGGTGGTAGTATGAAGATCCTCGTGGAGCCGGTGGACGGTGCGAAGCCACGCGACTACGACGCCGACGCGATGAAGCTCGTAATGGTACTGCTATCCCAATGCGAGAGCGTGAACGTCATGAAGATGAGCGAGGGAGATATGCCCCAGCTCCTCATCGAGACGTGCGACATTGACCCACTCTTTATCATCGACTGGCTATATTACAACACACGTGCAATACGCGTAGAGGTGTACGGGTAACACGGGTGTTGCACCGCCCCTCCCCCGGTTTTATTTAAACCCTTCCCATACAACCCACGGTCGATAGGCATGCACATCAACAATCGGATAGCCGAGAAGCTCCGCGAGGCGCGCAGGCTCATCCTCGAGCTAGCCACCGTCCTCCGCGAGATAGAGACATACGCGGTTGCAGAAATCGAAGCCGTGATACCACGGTTTGTTGGAGGCGAGGAGGTGTACGGAGAGATCGCGTTCGCCGCCGCAGCCTACGACGTCGCCACCACCGCCATGATGACACTCCGCGACGTAGCGCCCCTACTGTCGATCAGCACCGTGGAGAGCCTCGCGAGGGACAGGCGCATCGTCGCCGACATCCTCAGGAATATGGCCGAGAAGAAGAGAAACGCGACAATCATGCAGCTTGCAGAGGCGGTGGAGGGGTGAGCCATGAACGTGCAGGAGTACTACTTCGATATCAACATGATGCCGAGCAAGGCGAACCCCTATCCACTCGACATCCTCGATATCGACCGCAATGTTGCAGAACGCATCCTGCGCGCACTGCGAGCAAGGAACATGCTCATCTTCGTCGAAGAGCCGCCGAGGCACCGCGACGGATTCAAGCCGCGCTATGTATCAGGGAAGCTGCGGATATGGCGGCTCGGGAAGCGCCTCGTGGTGCAGGGGTGGGTCTACGGCGGGAACGTGTGGGACGGCTACGTAGAGCTCCTCGCGATCCCGGAGGCGCCCGTCGCGATACTCAACAACATTGTCGATGGCAGATGGGCCATGGACGTGATACACGACGTTATTCTCCTGTCATTGACCAAGAATCCGTGCGAGAGTGCTGCATGGCGCCTCATCAGCCCGACAGACACCTACTGTCAACTTTTTGACAACTAGCACATCCCCTCATCTTCGTGGTGGACGATGTACGATCCCCTATAGTATGTTATATTGCTATATTCTCCCGTCCCACTTTTTAAAACGGGTTTAAAACCGGTATTCATTTTCCGTGAAAGACGTGCCTGGAGCGTCTCGCCGTGTTTTCTTTCCTGTTTCGAGTGTATATATTGATACTCGATGGGCGTGGATGACCGGTCTCCCGGGCCGCGGGGCTAGGTCCCCGGCCTCCGCCCCGCCCGTTCAGGCTCCCATCCTCGAAGAGGCTCCTGGTGTCGCCGGGCCTCTCGTCGATGACGACCTCCTCGCGGGGCTCGCAGCTCCTAGCGTACGACACCGGGTCCTTGCCGCGGAACCAGTCGAGCACCAGGTGATGCATCCGATCATCCGTTATAGCCGGGCACCGCCACACCCTCTCGACGCCATCGACCACGTTGATGACGACGAGGTATGCTAGGGGCGTGTGGTAGAGCCACGCGTAGATCTCCGCCTGGAGAGCCCAGCGGCTGTCATACCTCCTGATATCCTTCCTCGTGGTCTTGACCTCCACCGGGATCCCGCTGAGACCGTCGCTGAACAGCGCGTCGGCCTCTCCGCACACCACTACAGCCGCGTCATGCGCGCCGTGGATCAGGGCCTCGAGCCTCGAGCCCCTCACCGCCTCGTAGATCTCGGCCGTCTCATCCTCGTAGAACCTGAGAACACGGCACATCCTAGGAGCCTCCTCGAGCACCACGCGGACGCCGAGATGGATGAGCTCCCCGAGCGCCATCATGCCGTTGTACGCCGGGCGCCTGAACGCCATGTCGCGCGGATACACCAGCTGGTGCACGTAGAGCACGTCGCCGTTCCTCCACGAGTACCTCCAGCCCGCCAACACCCTAACACGATCCAGGATCACGGTTCCACCGGGAGCATCTCCAGGGTAACACCACGATATGATATTTCACGGGCGAGGATGACAGGAGCGCAGAGCAAGACAGATATAGGGGCAGTTACATGGCTCGCGCACACCCGAAACAGAAACCGAGTTTCTTTTCGCGAAGAGTATAAATAGGGGTAGTTCCCAAGGCCACAATCGAATCGACGTGATACCGAAAGAGTCCCACCAGACCATGACCATGAGACACCTAGATACGCTCGAGACGCTCCCGCACCGGGAGAGCCTCAACCCGCCCCATAGACGAGACGCGGCTACCCGTGGACACCCCCAGCATCCAAAAGCCTAATATAGGGGCAGTTAGATGAAAGGCGCCCACCCAGCGTAAAAACGAAAGGAGCACCGCATGAAGAGATATAAGGAGGCTGATTCCAAGGCCATCATCAAAACAACATAGAGGCGAAAATAGTGGACCGGCCTGTAACCATCAGGCCGGGAGAGGCACAAGACGCGCCCGCGGCCTATGATCGCTCAAACTTCTCAGGGACAGCCGCCATAGACAGGCCATAGCGCTCATCGACAGCGTCAATGCGGATATGTCTCTCTCTCTGAAAAGGAGATAGGATTCTAGAATATAGCAAGAATTAGAGTTGGAGAATCCTCCCCTACCCCACCTCCTCCCTATTATTATAATCAGAGAGAGAGAATATGGGCCCAATGACAACGGCCATAGAGCAGCCATTCTCTATCCATAGACTTCATTGACGTTTTCGGTCGGGGGGTGCGGGGGAGCCAGCGCACCTTGCAATTCTATTTGGATCTGATACCGGGTCAAACAGAATCCTATTTGCCGTGCAACGCCGTTCTTTAACACGTGTTAAAAACAAGGCAAAACTACCGATGCATTTAGAGAGCAAGTCGGCAACATGACGCGCAATAAGTACATTCATTCGCAGCGAAGAAACAGAACTGTGTGTCAGGGCACGAAGGATTGATTGTTTTTATGTGCACCGCGATATCTTGGCAACTGATTGGTAACCCTCTCCAAACCTCCCGATTGCAACGGGGGGTACGGTACCCCCCGTTCCCGGAGAAGATGGACGGTACCCTCCCAGCGTCTCCATCGCTGGCCGCGGCTTATAGCCTCTACTGCCACGATTGTGGAGATGCCCTTCATGTAGCATATTGGTAATACAGTTTGCGTAGGAGTCGAGAATAGCCCAACGTCTCCACGTGCTGTCCGCGTCTTCTACGGGCGGTATTTACGGGGCGTCATTCACAAACCGGGAATACGCGGATAGCAAGCAACGGTGACCCGTGTGGGGGCTCAGCTCGAGAAATGCGAGCCGCTCCGCGTGGAGTTCAGGAATCATCCCAGCCGCCGGGCGCTCATCTCGATGATTCGTAAAATGGCGGGGATTAGGAGACCGCGCTACTATTACCATCGCGATGGCGAGGGCCGCGTCTACGTCTATATCGTTGATCTCGAAAACCCGAGGCGCCGGGTGAGGCTCGCGATACGCCCGGTGAGGCACGTGCACGAGGACAACTACCTGATCGACCACTACTGGTCCCTGATCTACGCCTACATCTGTATCCGCGAGGATGACGAGGTCGCGGGGTGAGGGGGCGTGACCTGCGGGAAGGGCTACGAGAAGATCTGCATGGCGCACGACATCTGCAGGCTCGGCAGGAGCGTCGAGGAGGCTGGCGCGGGCGTCGCGAGGAAGACGAAGAACGAGATAATCATGGAGTGGCTCAACATGGGCCTGATAAAACGCGACGGCGACCGCTACGGCACCAGCGAGCTCTGCAAGAGGTACGAGGAGTACGTCGAGTGCGTCAGGAAGGGCGGGAGGCCGATCTGGTCCTGTTTCAAATCCACGCTCGGACGGGGGCGAGAATGATGGAGATCAGGAGGATCGTGGCTGTCGGCGAGAACCTCAGGATATGGTACGACCCAAATTATAACATTATAACAGTAGAGATAGTCGACGGCACCAGGAGACTCACGGCATGGCTCGACCCCGAGGATCTCGCGGTGGCGCTTAGAGAGCTCGGAGTCACCATCTGCACGGATAAAAACAATACAGTTTCCAAGCAGGCCAAAAGCGATAAAAACCACTGTGACTAGCATAGAACACGACCCAGGCGGGGTGGGAGGATGAGCGAGATTGCACGGATGGGAAGAATTAGCGTTGATACGGATATAGCCAAGCTCTCATATCGCGTAATTGAAGTCAATGGAAAACCGGTAGCGATAGTCGAGTTTGAACTAAAGAAGCCGATAAGCCCTGAAGAAGCAGCTGATATTGCAAAGTTGTTACGCGCATTTGTCGCGGAATTCGTCAGGCCAAATGTTCCCGAGAATACAGATCTATACGCGATTTCCGGCAGGGGGCCAATATGGTTATACGGACTTATATTACACCATCTGATGCATAATGTGCCGGTACTCGGTGTATTCGATCCCAAGATAGGCAAAAATGGCGGGATCGTGATAGTTGCGGTACACAGTTATGGTGCGGCATACAACGAGGGTCAGGTTGTCGAACTGCCAGCGCGTGAGGCTGCGAAGTTGAGCCAGTAGCCTTTTCTCCTTTCCCTCCCCTCATTTTTCCGACCGTGATGATCTCGGGCGCTATCTGACTTCTTTGTGATGAGGATGGAACCCGCTGATCCCTGATCCCCTTCCATTCTGTTTTCTCCCTCCTCGACTCCTCCTTTCTCTCTGTTTCGCCCCGTTCTTTCATTTTCATTTCGGCTCGTTTGCTTCGGCCCGGGGGCCTTTTTATTTCATTTTGTCCATCCCTTTCTTTCCGTTTCGACCCGGGACGATGGATCCATTGTATAATATCATATGATACTATACCCCGCTAGATCTACACATTAACGCCGTTAACTAGACACCCTCCAAGCGAAAACCGAGCAGTTTATTAGCGGCGGCTGGGGAGATAGGACATGGCTCCAGGCGGGGTGAGAGAGATGGAGGCGATCCGGCGGATAATCGATCTCGTGGAAGAGAGGCTTGGGATAAAGCCCCAAATAG
>JALWCD010000110.1 GCA_027036915.1 Thermodesulfatator sp.
GGTTCTTCGTCGTCCATGACCAGAATCCTTCCCGAAAACTTTTCAGGGGGGGAAGGGCGGGTTTCCAGCCGGGAGTCACGGACTTTTTCCACCTGTCCCACCGGTAAAGTGATGCGGAACATGGTGCCTTCGCCGGGCCTGGAGAAGACCTCGATGCTCCCTTGGTATCTCTCCACTATACTTTTCACCACCGCCAGTCCGAGTCCCGAGCCCGCGGGTTTGGTGGTGAAACCGGGTTCAAAGATCTGGGGAAGAATATTTTCCGGTATGCCCGGACCGGTATCCCGCACGGTCAGGACGACGCGACCGTCCTGAGTCTGGGCCTGGATGAAGAGTTCCCCGCCCTCGGGCATGGCCTCCAGGGCGTTCAGGACCAGGTTCTGGATCATCTGGGCGAAGTGCGAACTGTCTATCTTGAGGGGCGGAAGTCCAGAGGGGATCTCGAAATGGACTCTTACTGGAGAGCCGTGCGTGAGAAATTTTACCAGTTCCTTGAGGAAATCCTTTATCACCACCTCTTTGGGTACGGGGACGTCCCCTTTGGAGAAGATCAGGAGATCCCGGGAGAGATCCCGGGCCTCGCGAGCAACTTTCTTGGTGCGGGCCAGGATCTCCCGGGCCCTTTGATTGGCGATCACTCGCTCCAGGAGTTCCAGGTTCCCCAGGATGGAGGTAAGAAGGTTGTTGAAGTCGTGAGCGATGCCTCCGGCGAGCAATTCCAGGGCCCGGTGTTTTTCCAGTCGTAAACGTTCTTCTTCCAGACGTTTGCGTTCCGTGACGTCCTGCACCAGGCCCAGATAGAGCCTTCGGCCGGCGGTTTCGATGATGGAAAAAAAGACCTCGGCCGGAAAAGTTGAGCCATCTTTTCGCATGGCTTCAAACTCAAGGCGTTTTCCGAAGAGATGACTTTTGCCCGTTTTCCGTACCCGCGCAAAGGCCTGGCGATAGCGTTTGTAGTATTTGGGAGAGGCCAGGACCAGGTGGAGTTCCTTGCCCAGGACCTCCCTTTCCAGCCAGCCGAAGATCTTTTCCGCCATGGGATTGAAATAGGTGATGCGGCCGGCTTCATCCATCACGATCACGGCTAGAGGAGCATTTTCCGCCAGGGTCCGGAAAAGGGCCTCGCTTTCGGCCAGGGCCGCCTCGGCCTCCTTGAGGGCCGTGATGTCCTGAAGGGTGCTCCAGATTTCCTTTTTCTTCCCCTCCTCGAATATTCGAGCGGAGACCAGGAAGGTCCTGGTTCGCCCCTGGTGGTCCCTCAGATGCAGTTCATAACCCGAGACCTTCCCGGTTTTCCGAAGGGCCTCTAGAAAGGCCTGGCGTTCTTGGGGTTCTGCATAACATTCCCATACCTTTCGACCATCCATCTCCAGGTCTTCGGGATACCCCAGAAGATTTTTGGCGGCCCGGTTGGCCATGAGAATGTGCCCCTCGAAATCCGTAACGACCAGGCCGGCAGGGTTGTCCTCAAAGAGTTTGAGGAGTTTTGCCTCCAGTCTCTTGCGTTCGTTGATGTCGAAGATGAGACTGATCTTGAAGCGTTCCCCGGAGGGGGAATCGAAGGGGGCACTTATGGCCAGATACCAGCGATCGTCCCGGGGGCATCTGGCCTCCCACTCGATGGTCTTTCCCTCCTCAAAAACCTCCTCCTGTCGACACCAGTCGCAGGGCTTCTCTCGCCCGTAAATCACCTCGTAGCAGCGTTTGCCGATGGGCTCCTGGCCCACCCATTCTTTAAAGCGCTGGTTGGCCGCCAGGATGCGATAATGACGATCCGAAAGGTAAAAAAAGCCCGGAAGGGTCTCTATGATGCGAACAAAGAGGTGGTTTCCGATGAGATTGTTTCTTTCGGATGTGATGTCGCGCGTAAGATGAAAACAGGCCAGGAGGTGTCCCTTCTCATCCTTTATGGGGGCGGCGTAAGCCCAGAGCCAGGCCCCCAGGTGGGGTTCGTAAAATTCCTCTACTTTGGGGCGCCCTTCGATCTCCATCCGGGCCTGCACGCAGAAGGGAGGGCGCGTTTCGGTACCGTGGACGAGTTCGTAACAGTAGGCCCCCACAATCTCGGAAAGGGATCGTCCGAGAAGCTCGGCCATGGCCTGATTGGCGTAGAGCACCCGGCCCTCGGAATCCAGAATCATTACCCCGTCGGGCAAAAGATCCAGGATGCGGGGGTCAAAATGATTTTTCATATAAAAGGCATTTTAGTCCATCACGGAAGGAGGGACAAGCTAAATTGTTTCACGTGAAACACGCAGACACCTTTCGGGGGTCACGATGAGGTCCAGTTTCAGGTCGTGTTCTTCCTGGGGAATTTCGGGGAGGAGCTGGAGTTCGTGTACCGTGGTGAGGACCGGGGTCTCGGGGGAGAGCCTCCGGGCCGAAAGGAGCAGGGCGTACTCCCGGTCGGCAAAGCCTCCGCCCTTGCCGAGTCTTTCCCCTTTCGGGCTTGCGGCCACGCAGCCGGTAACGAAAAGCTCCAGGACGGGCAACTCTTCCAGTGAAAGGCGTTCGCCGTACCGGAAGGCCCCCTTGAGGGTGGCTACCCGCAGGGGGTGAGGTTTTAGCCTTGCGGGATCGAGAAGGATGAATGGCTTGTCTCCCTGGAGTTTGGGGCTGGCCATGACCAGGATCTTTCCGGCCGAAAGCAGTTCCGCCCGGAGGGGATACTGGGGGCTGTCGGGATTGACGAAGACCCTGCGGGCCCTTTTGACCTCCGGGAGTTCCAGGGCCCGTCTGGCCGCGGCCTCCGCCCCCACGAAGTTCGGGATGCGGCCCCAGGCCCCGGGAAAACGGGCCACCCCGGCCTCCGTGAGCCGGCGCCAGATGAGCTCCCGGAGTCTCTTTTTGGCCTCAGGAGCCTGCATGGGGGAGGGGGAGAGAGGTGTGAAAACGTTCCTCAAGGGGCTTTCCGGAGGCCACCGGAAGACGGAGCCTGGTTCGGAAAAGACCCTCGAGGGGCAACGGCGAAAAACCCGTGCGGGCGAGACCGTATTTCCTTAAGATCTCGAAGTCTTCCCGGGGCATGGGAAGAAAGACGGAGAAAGGGCCCAGGAGCGGGGGCTCGGGAAGATCACGGGGTTCGTAGCAGAGGTATTCCTCCTTTCCGCGCCTGAGATATCGTCCGCCCCAGGCCTCAAAGCGGAGTTCCCGGCCTCCAGAACCCCGGCCGGCCACCAGGGTGAGGCGCCCCCCGAAGTTGAGGCAAACCTCAAGGAGCTCCTGCGGGAGGCGGGCCTCGAGTTCAAGACGCAGGCCCGGGTTCCTTCCCGAAACCCAGGAGGCCCTGGTAAGTTCGATGGCCGGAACTCCGGCCCCGAACCTTATCGGGAGCTCATAGATCGGTCCCGGACCCTCGCCCAGGAAAGGATAGGTCTCCACGGTCTCAAGACGCAGGAGGGCCCCCTCCGGGGGGAGTCGCAGGTCCTCCAGGGTATAGAAGAGGAGCCTTTCTCCTATCTCTTCTTTAAAGAGGAACGGCTTCTTTTCTCCCTGAAGGGCCAGGGTGTAAGAGATGATCTTCCTGCGGTGAAGGAATTCCTTTTCCAGGAGGGCGTAGGCGCCGGGGAGGCTGCCGGGCAGGGGACGGAAGGTGATCTCCGGCCCGGATAAGATCTCCGGGGGAGCCGAGGGCCGGAAGAAATAATAGGAGAGGGCGGCCTTTAGGCCCACGGAGACGAAGAGGAAGAGGGCCGCCGAAAGGAGACTTAAACGCAGGGCCTCGGCCAGGCCTGTCTCCCGGATGAAACCCAGTCGGCGGACGAAGACTACCAGGGCGCAATGGACGGAGAAAAAGAGGGGCGGGGAAAAGACCAGGGCCAGGAGCCCCACGATGAGCCCGGAGACCATGGGTACCCCGTAGTCTTTCCCGCCAAGGAGTAAAAGGACCAGCAGGGAAAAAAGGACTCCGGAGAGGAGGCCGGTTGCCGGAAAGAGGATCAGTTCAAGGAGATGGAAACGGAAAAAGACTCCCAGGGCCGAACGCCGCCGATAGGCCCGGAGATAAAGGCCATAAACCAGGAAGAAAAGGAGAAAAGCCGGGATCCTGGCCCGGGGGAGGATGAGGGCATAGATGAGGCCGGTGATCAGGGAAAAGAGCCCCAGGATTTCGAGAAGTGCGCGCCGATCGGATTTCTTCCCCACGGCGGCATTGTAGTATAATCTTTCCGTGAAAGGAAGACCATGTTCGGGCTTTGGGGAAAAAGGGTTCTCCTCCTGGGCCTTCTTCTAGGGCTTTGGGCCTGCGGTGGTCCCCGGCATACGGTCCGGGTCGTACATGTGCCCCTCAAGTCCGAAACCGGTCCCGTGCGGGAGAAGCCCTACACCGTTAACGGGCGCACCTACTATCCCCTGCCCTCCGCGGTGGGATACGTGGAGGAGGGGTTGGCCTCCTGGTACGGTCCGGGATTCCATGGTCGCCGCACCGCAAGCGGCGAGATCTACAACATGTACGCCTTCACCGCCGCCCACCGGGTGCTTCCTCTCGGGACCTATGTGCTGGTGACCAATCTGGAGAACGGTCGAAGGGTGGTGGTGCGGATCAACGACCGGGGGCCTTTTGTCCCGGGCCGGATCATCGATCTCTCCTACGCCGCGGCCCGGGCCCTGGGGATGGTGAAAAAGGGGGTGGCGCGGGTGAGGGTGGTGGCGCTGGCCGAGGGCCGTAAGACTCCTAAAGGGGTAACCTTCCGCCGGATTCCTGCCTTGGAGAAGGGCGAGTTTTACTTCCAGGTGGGCTCTTTCAAAAATTACGCCAACGCCGTACGCCTCCGGGAGCGTCTGGCCCGGCGTTTTTCCTCGGTCGTGATCGAGCCCTTCTCCTCCCCGCAAGGGACCTTCTACCGGGTGAAGATCTTCCTGGCCTACGACCTGAAGGAGGCCCGCCGGCGGGCCGAGAGCCTCCGGCGGGAGTTCCCCCAGGCCTTTCTGGTGGCCCGATGAGAGAACTTTATCAGCGCTTGCCCCTTCTTGAGGAGAGGCTGGGTTTCCGCTTCCGGGATCCGGGCCTTCTGGTGCGGGCCCTGACCCATCGTTCCTACGCCGCGGAAAAGAAGCTCGGCCCCCGGGCGGACAACGAAAGGCTCGAGTTCCTGGGGGACGCCGTGCTCTCGGCCGTGATTTCCCATCTCCTCTACGAGCGTTTTCCGGGGCACTCCGAGGGCGATCTTTCCAGAATGCGGGCCTGGCTGGTGCGGGAGAAACGCCTGGCCGCCCTGGCGGAAAAGCTGGGACTTCCGGAGTTCATCCTGGTAAGCCGGGGAGAAGACCGCTGCGGGGGCACCCGCAAGGCCTCCATCCTGGCCGGGGCCCTTGAGGCCGTGATCGGGGCGATTTATCTTGATGGAGGCTATGAAAGGGTCTTTGAGTGTCTGCGAAGACTTTTCGGGAGACTGATCCCCCAGGCCTCAAGGGGCCTTTCGGCGGATTATCGCTCCAGGTTGCAGGAGCTAACCCAGGCCCGTTTTCGGGAGACGCCTCTTTACCGGGTGGTCTCGGAGGAGGGCCCCCCGCACGCTCCCAGGTTCGAGGTGGAGGTGGCGGTGGGAGGAAGGGTGCTGGCCCGGGGCCGGGGAGCCTCCAAGAAGGAGGCCGCGCAGGAGGCCGCCCGTCGGGCCCTGGCCCTGCTGAGCAAAGAACTCGAAGAGGAGCATGAGGCATGAAAGAAGAGAAGGCAAAGCCGGAGGGATCTTCGGAAAGGGGTTTCCGTTCCGGATTTGTGGCCATCGTGGGGCTTCCCAACGTGGGGAAGTCCACCCTCATGAATCAGCTCCTGGGCACCAAGGTGGCCATTGCCACCCCCAAGCCCCAGACCACCCGTTTTAACGTCCGCGGGGTGCTCACCGGTCCTGACTACCAGGTGGTCTTTGTGGACACCCCCGGAATCCACGAGGCCCGGGAACTTTTCAACCGGCTCATGGTGGAGCAGGCGGTGCGGGCCATCGAGGAGGTGGACGGGGTGCTCTGGGTGGTGGACGCCTCCCGACGCCGTCCCCGGGAGGAGGAACAGATTCTGGAAATCCTGCGCCGGGCGGAAAAACCGGCTATCCTGGCCCTCAACAAGATCGATCTCGTAAAAAAGTCCGAGCTCCTGCCCATGATCGACTATTTTTCCCGGCTTTATCCCTTTCGGGCCATCGTACCGGTTTCGGCTCTGGAAAGGGACGGACTTTCCGAGCTACTGGAGGAAATCGTGAAGATCCTGCCCGAGGGCCCGCCCTATTATCCCCCGGAGATGGTCACCGATCAGCCGGAACGAATGCTGGCCGCCGAGATCATTCGGGAAAAACTCTTCATGCTCACCCGACAGGAGATCCCCTATTCCACGGCGGTGGTGGTGGAGGAGTTCCGGGAGGAGCCCGAAAAAGGGATTCTTTATATCCAGGCCACCATCTATGTGGAGAAGGATTCGCAGAAGGGGATCGTGATCGGCAAAGGGGGGCAGATGCTCAAGAAGATCGGGACCCTGGCCCGGGAGGAACTGGAGTTTCTTTTCGGAAAGAGGGTGTATCTGGATCTCTGGGTCAAGGTCCTTCGGGGCTGGCGCAAGGAGGAAAAACTCCTGCGCCGTCTGGAGTTTCCCTATTTCTGAGGGCCACCCGGAGTGACACTGTCTCCTGAAGGAGACACCCCGGCTCTCCTACCGGCTCCGAAAAAGGGCCCGGGATAGCCCCTTTAAGGCCGAAAGAGATTTTCCTGAGGCTGGCACGGATTTTGTATTAATATCAACGAAAAATTTTACCCGGAGGGGCCAATGCAGAGGTTTCAGCAGACGCTGGCTGCCAGGGTGGATCTGGAAGACGAAGGGGTTTTTTCGGGGCAGCGTGTGCGGGTGGTGCTTGAGCCTGCGGATACGGATACCGGGGTGGTTTTCGTGCGGGAGGATCTTCCCGGGGCCCCCAGGATCGAGCTTCGGCCGGAGAACGTCCTGGGGACGGAGGGGGCCACGGTCCTCTCGGACGGGCGGCACAGCGTCTATATGGTGGAACATCTCCTCTCTGCCCTGCACGGGCTGGGTATAGACAACGTGGTGGTGCGGGTCTGGGGGCCGGAGATCCCGCTCTTTGACGGTTCGGCCGAGGTCTTCGTGCGGGAGATCCTTTCCTGCGGGCTCAGGCTTCAGCCGGCCCTCAAACGTTTCGTGGAGATCCGCCGGAGTTTTGAGGTGCGAAACGGGGTGGGGCGTCTCCTTTTTAGGCCGGCCGGGGAGCTAAGGGTTTCGGTGCGGATCGCCTTTGATCATCCCCTCATCGGTGAACAGGAGATCACCCTCCGGGTGGATCCCGTCTCCTATCAGCGGGAGATCTCCTTTGCCCGAACCTTCGGTTTTAAAGAGGATCTCCTCCGGCGCAGGGAGAAGGGGCTCCTCAAAGGGGGTAGTCTCTCGAATGCCATCGTGCTGGATGAAAAAGATGTTCTCAACGGTTCCCTGCGGCGGGCGGACGAGTTCGTGAGACATAAGGCCCTGGATCTGGTGGGTGATCTTTTCGTCACGGGCTGGCCCCTTAAGGGAGAGGTGCGGGCCGAGCTTTCCGGACACAAGCTTCATATTGAAGCCGTCAAAAGTCTTCTTTCCGCCCCGGAGGCCGTGAGGTTTTCCGATGGGCTTCCGGCGGTGGCCCTTTTTTTCCTTACCCCGCCCCGGGCCAGGGTCGCTAGCCCGAGGTGTTGATCTTTCTCCGATCATGGTAAAATAGGTCGACGGCAGGGGTGGAGGGTGCCTTTTCCCTTCTCCCGGTCGGAATCTCTAAGAAAGGAGTTTTTTTATGCGCAGGGCAAAAGTAGGTGACGTGGTAAGCATTCATTGTGTGGGCATGCTGGAGAACGGGGAAATCTTCGAGAAGACCCCCGAAGGGGAGCCCTTTTACTTCGAGGTGGGCTCTCCGGAAATCATGCCCGGTCTTTCGGAGGCCGTAATCGGTATGGCGGAGGGGGAGGAAAAGGAGGTCCTTCTCACGCCGGATAAGGCCTTCGGGGAGAGGGACGAGAACCTGGTGAAGGAGATTCCCCGTGAGGCCATTCAGCTTGAAACCGAACCCCGGGTCGGCATGATGCTCAACCTCATCGTGGACACCCCCCAGGGGGAGATGCAGTTTCCGGCTCTGGTAGCGGCCGTGGACGAGGAGAGGATCGTGCTGGATCTCAACCCTCCGCTAGCGGGCAAGAACGTCATCTTCAGGATCAAGCTGCTGGGGATTCATGAGCGGGAGGCCCTAGATCTCCAGAGCCTTTAGGACCTCTTCCGAGATCCGGAAGCTTTCCTCCGGGCCGGGGAAGCGCCTGGCCCGGACCTCCTCGGCATAGGTCTTTACCGCCCGGACGATCTCCCGGGCGGTCTCGCCGTAAGGTCGTACGAACCTGGGTCTGAATCGGGGCCAGAGGCCTACCACGTCGTGGAAGACCAGGATCTGACCGTCGGTGTGGGGGCCGGCCCCGATGCCGATGGTGGGTACGGGAACCTTTTCGGTTATGCGACGGGCGATCTCCGCCGGCACGCATTCCAGGATGAGGGCGAACACCCCGGCCCTGACCAGGGTTTCGGCGTCGCGCAGGAGTTTGCGGGCCGAGTCCAGATCCCGGCCCTGAACCCGGTAGCCTCCCAGGGCCGAGGCCCTCTGGGGAGTAAGTCCGATGTGTCCTATCACGGGGATGCCGGCCCGGACCACCGCGGCCACGATTTCCGCCACCTCCTCTCCGCCCTCGATCTTGACGGCCTGACACCCTCCTTCCTTGAGGAAACGGCCGGCATTCCGGATGGCCTCCTCCGGGCCGGTCTGATAGGACATGAACGGCATGTCGCCCACCAGGAGGGCCCGCTCCGACCCCCGGGCCACAGCCCGGGCGAAGATCAGCATCTCTTCCATGGTGATGGGCAGCGTATCCTCATAGCCCAGAATCACCATGGCCGCGGAGTCCCCCACCAGAAGCATCTCCACCCCAGCCTCTTCGGCCAGTCGGGCCGAAAGATAATCGTAGGCCGTGAGGGCCACGATGGGCTCCTGCCCCTTTCTGGCCTGAAGATCAGGGATGGTCAACCGGGCCATGACTTTTTAAAAGGGTAGCGCATCTCTGCGGGCTTTCAAATAGGCGTAGGCCCTTTCGGTGAGCACCCGCCCCTTCCGGGTCCGGCGCAGGAGACCGCAGCGGATGAGGTAGGGTTCGTAAAGGTCTTCCAGGGTCTGGGGATCCTCGCAGAGGGCGGTGGCCAGGGTGGAGAGCCCCACCGGGCCCCCGTCGAATTTTTCCAGGATGGTCTCGAGAATACGGCGGTCGAGGGGGGAAAGCCCCAGGGGATCGAGGTCCATCAGGGCCAGGGCTGCCTCGGCGATCTCGAGGGTGATTTCGGCTTTTCCTTTGACCTCGGCGAAATCCCTCACCCGGCGAAGGAGCCGGTTGGCGATTCTGGGCGTGCCCCGGGCCCGGGAGGCAATCAGACGGGCCGCTTCCTCTGCGATGTTGAGGCCCAGGATCTCGGCCGAACGCCTGACGATGCGGGAGAGGGCTTCCTGGTCGTAAAAATCGAGCTTGAAGACTATGCCGAAGCGGTCTCTGAGGGGAGCCGAGAGCAGACCCGGACGGGTGGTGGCCCCGATCAGGGTGAAACGGGGGAGCTTGAGTCTCACGGCCCGGGCCCCCGGGCCCTTCCCCACCACGAAATCCAGGGCGAAATCCTCCATGGCCGGGTAAAGGACCTCCTCACAGGCCTTGGGAAGACGATGAATTTCATCGATGAAGAGGACGTCGCGCTCCTCAAGGGTGGTGAGGATGGCGGCGAGATCTCCCGGCCGTTCCAGGGCCGCTCCGGAGGTGATCTTGAAGTTCACGCCGAGCTCGTGGGCCACCACCTGGGCCAGGGTGGTCTTCCCCAGCCCCGGAAAACCGGTGAGCAACATGTGATCCAGGGCTTCGCCCCGGGCTTTCGCGGCGGAGAGATAGACCGCAAGTTCCTTTTTGATCTCTTCCTGGCCGATGTATTCCTCAAGTCTCCGGGGGCGAAGTTGGTCCATGGTCGATTATGATTATACTAAACCGGAGAGAAACGTTTGAGGGCTTTCTTGAGGAGTTCGTCCAGGTCTTCCTCGCCGGAGAAGACCTGGGCGAGGGCCTCTTCGGCCTCCCGGGCCGAGAAACCCAGGTTTCTGAGCACCGCCAGGGCCTCCTCGTAGACCGGCGGTCGGGCGGGGCTCTTCTTCCGGAGGGCCAGTTTACCCCGGAGTTCCACACAGAGCCTTTCGGCCCGGCGCGGGCCGATTCCCGGAACCCGGGAGAGGGCCTTGAGGTCCTCGGTCTGGACGGCTTTTTCCAGTTCCTCGGGCCGGAAAAAGGCCAGAAGGTTTAAGGCCAGCCGCGGCCCCACCCCCGAAAGGGAGGCCAGGAGTTTGAAGGTCTCCCGGGTCTCTTCGTCCCCGAAACCGAAGATTTCGGGCACCCCCTCCTGGATCCAGAGACACACCGGAAGGCTCACCTCCTCTCCGGGGGGAGGGAGGGTTTCGGTCAGGGTGAGGGGCACGGTGATCTCCAGGACCAGAGAGCCGACCTCCAGCCAGATTTTTCCCGGGCTCTTGCGTTTTATCCGTCCCCGGATCTCGGAAAGCACGTTCGTTCCCTGAAGATATGGGTCAGGGCCACGGCCAGGGCGTCCGTGGCATCCGGCGGCGTTCTACCGTTTAGCCCCAGGGTGGCCCGCACCATGTAGGCCACCTGTTCCTTGGAGGCCCGGCCGTTTCCCGTAAGGGTCTGCTTGATGGTGGAGGGATGATAGGTGAAAAGAGGGAGTCCGGCTTCCGCCGAAAGCAGGAGGACCACCCCCTGGGCCTGGCCCAGGGCCAGGGCCGCCCGGGGGAAACGTTCCGGGATCACCTCCTCAAGGACCAGGACCTCCGGGCGCAATTCTTCGAGGAGCTCCCTCAGCCGGCGATACAATTCCCGGAGACGCCCGGGCAGGGGAGTGCGGGGGCCGAGCCTTATGACCCCCCAGCGGAGAAGACGCGGGGGATGACCCGTTTCCACCAGTCCGTAACCCGTAACCCGGGAGCCGGGATCCACGCCCAGGACTCTCACCCCTCAATTCCCGGAGAGTTTTTCCAGGAGCCCTTCCGGGATGTCGAAATTGGCGTAAACGTGCTGGACATCGTCGTGGTCCTCAAGCATCTCCATGAGGCGGAGCATCTGCTGGGCGGTCTTTTCGTCCTCGATCTTTACGGTGCTCTTGGGCACCAGGGTGACCCTGGCCGAGGAGGGTCTGAGACCGGCCTTTTCCACCCCGGCCTTTACGGTCTCGAAGTCTTCCGGGGCGGTGATGATCTCAAACTCTCCCTCGTAAACCCGGACGTCTTCGGCCCCGGCCTCTAAGGCGACCTCGAGCACCTGGTCTTCGGAAAGCCCATCGCGCGGGATCACGATCAGGCCCTTTTTCTCAAAGATCCAGGAGACGGCTCCCGGTTCGGCCAGGTTGCCTCCGCATTTACTGAAGATGTGTCTCAGCTCGGAGACCGTTCGCCGTCGATTGTCGGTGACGCTCTCGATGAAGACCGCCACCCCCCCGGGGCCGTAACCCTCGAAGGTGGCTTCCTCGTACTGGGTGCCCTCCTCCAGCCCCAGCCCCTTACGAATGGCCCGTTCGATGTTTTCCTTGGGCATGTTTACGGCCTTGGCTGCCGCGATGGCCGCCCGCAACCGGGGATTGGCGGCCGGGTCGCCTCCGCCCAGGCGGGCCGCGACCATGATCTCCCGGGTGATTTTGGTGAAAATGCGGCCACGTTTGGCGTCCTGAGCCGCTTTTTTGCGCTTGATCTGCGCCCAGTGGGAATGTCCGGCCATCGTTCAACCTCCCTCCTGCGAGCTGGCCACTTAATTATACTACACTCCCTTTTCCCGCCTAGCCGGAGAAAAAAATCTCCATAACCCGCCAATAAAAGAGCTTGCTATTTATTCTGTAATGTGATAGAAAGAAAATAATTGAAAAGACAGGGAGTTGAGGGGATGGAAAAGGAAAAATTGAAAAGATTGCTGGCAGGCATGAGTCTTTCGGCTTTACTTGCGGCTGGCGGGGGTTTGAGTCTTCCGGCCAGGGCGCCGGCCCAGAGTGGCTGAAGCGGCTGAGGGTCTAAAAAGGGCGGCGGTTGAGCTTGATCGCCGACCCTGAAGGGGCCGAGGTGCTTTTCTATCGCCTGAACCCTCTCCGGATGGCTTGAGAGGGACGGAAAGGGGGTTGAACTGTCCTGGTTCTTTCTTCCGGATGGCGAGGTGCACGCCTGTCGCAAGTTCCCTTCCTACCTGGGAAACTTGCACCGAAGGTCTCTCTGGGACATTTACTGGTCGGAGGCGGCCGAGGTTTATCGCCAGGGGCCTTCGGCCTGTCGGGGGTGTCGTCTTTACGCCGTATGTCGGGGCTGTCTGGCGGTGATCGCCACCCACGGGCTCAATCCTTTTGAGGACCGTGATCCCTTCTGCCCCGGCCCGGTGAGTTGAAAGGGTCCAGGACCGGCCTTTTCAGGACCCGGAGAATGAGGTGGCCGGCCAGGTCGAAGACCCTTCCGGCCTGATCGATGAGGGGCCCGTCGGCCGTACAGACCACCTCGCCCTCCAGGGCCAGACGTTCGGCTTCTCTGAGGGCCAGAATCTCCCCCGGAAGACCCAGAGGCTTGAGGAGAGTCTGACGCAGGCGAGCGGCCAGCTCCCCGGAACCCGGGATCGGGGCGTCGAGATAGAGCCCGAGGAAAGCCGGCGGATAGGTCCGGAAGAAACGTTTCAACCTTTCTTCTATGGCCGGAAGCTCGGGAGCGATCCGCAGACGCCCTCCGGCCTTCTGGGCGTCCCTTATGAAACCATCCCGGCCGCGGATCAGGGGACAGCCCCGCAGGGCATGGGCCAGGGTACCCAGGACGTTAAATCCGTCCACGGTGACCACCCTGCCGACCAGCTCCCGGGCGCGTACGCGCTTTCGCCGACGGGCCAGGGCGATCTCCCGGGCCACGGTGGCCCGCAGGATGAGTTCCCGGAGCCCGGCGGCAAGCCGATAACGGTCGCCCACCAGTTTGAGGGCCGCCTTTTCCGGATAGCCCCGGTCAAGAAGCCAGGCCAGATCCCGGGCGGCTTGCCTTAGGTCTTCCATGGGGTATATCCTTACTTTGGTCTTTCTTTAAGATATCCGGATCCCGTTTCAGGGCCTTGCTTAAATGCTTCTTGCGGGTTAGAAAGACTTGCATTCCGGTTTGAGGCTGGGGAGAAGGAGGAAGGGAGAATGAAACGGCCCATGACCATGGCGGAAAAGATTCTGGCGGATCGCGCCGGGCTGGCCGGTGTGGAGCCCGGGGAACTGGTTGAGGTTCCGGTAGACCTCACTCTGGCCAATGATATCACGGCCCCGCTGGCCATCAAAATTTTTGAGGAGACCCGTATCAACCGAGTCTTCGATCCCGAAAGGATCGTACTGGTCATGGACCATTTTACCCCCAACAAGGACATCAAGAGCGCCGAACAGGTGAGGATGTGTCGGGAATTTGCCCGGCGGTTCGGTATACGGCATTATTACGAGGGGGGCGCCTGCGGCATCGAACACGCTTTACTTCCCGAACAGGGGCTGGTGGTTCCGGGAGACGTCGTGATCGGAGCCGACAGTCACACCTGCACCTACGGGGCCCTGGGGGCCTTTGCCACCGGGGTGGGTTCCACGGATCTTGCGGCCACCTGGATCACCGGACGCACCTGGTTCAAGGTCCCGGAGACCATCCGGTTCGTCTATCGTGGTCGTCTTAAACCCTGGGTGACGGGTAAGGACCTCATTCTTTATACCATCGGAGACATAGGCGTGGACGGGGCCCTTTACATGGCCATGGAATTCGCCGGGGAGGTCATCCGAAGGCTTTCCATGGCCGAAAGGTTCACCATGGCCAACATGGCCATCGAGGCCGGGGGCAAGGTGGGGCTTATCGAGCCCGACCGCAAGACCCTCAATTATGTACGAAGCCGGGCCCGCAGGTCGCCGCGGATATACCGCAGTGATCGCAAGGCCCGTTATCGAGAGGTGCGGGAATACGATTGTTCCAAGATCGAACTTCAGGTGGCCTTTCCGCATCTGCCCTCCAACGTGAAACCGATCACGGACATTCCGGAGATTCCCATCGATCAGGTGGTGATAGGTTCCTGCACCAACGGTCGCCTGGAGGATCTGGCCCTGGCGGCTAAAATTCTCAAGGGTCGGAAGGTGAACCCCAACGTGCGAGCCATCATCATCCCGGCCACTCCCCGTATTTATCAGGAGGCTCTTCGGCGAGGTTACCTGCGGGTGTTCCTTGAGGCCGGGGCCATCGTATCTCCGCCCACCTGTGGTCCGTGTCTGGGAGGACACATGGGGATTCTTGCCAGGGGCGAACGGGCGGTGGCCACGACCAACCGGAACTTTGTGGGGCGTATGGGACATCCGGAAAGCGAGGTTTATCTGGCCGGGCCGGCGGTGGCCGCGGCCTCCGCGGTTCTGGGTCGTATCGGCAGTCCGGAAGAGCTTGGCCTTAAGGAGGCGTAAGCCATGATGCGCGTGAGAGGAAGGGCTTTTAAGTTTGGAGACAACGTGGATACCGACGTCATCATCCCGGCGCGGTACTTAAATACCACCGACCCCAGAGAACTGGCCAAACACTGTATGGAAGACGCCGATCCGGAGTTCGTGAAGAAGGTTCGGCCCGGGGACATCATCGTGGCCGGAAGGAACTTCGGCTGTGGGTCCTCCAGGGAACATGCGCCGGTGGCCATCAAGGCCGCCGGTATCTCCTGTGTGATCGCGGAAAGCTTTGCCCGCATCTTTTACCGCAACGCCTTCAACACCGGGCTTCTTATCCTGGAGAGTCCGGAAGCCAGCCGGGACATCGAGGAAGGCGACGAGATCGAGGTGGATCCCGAGGCCGGAGAGATCCGCAATCTCACCAAGGGCAGGATTTACAGGGTAAAACCCCTTCCGCCTTTCATGAGGGAGCTCCTCAAGGACGGAGGGCTTATTCCTCACCTGATTTGTAAATACCGCAACGCCCGCCTGGAAGACGAGCAGTTGACAGAAGGTTAAGGCCTTTTAAAATTTTGAAGGAGACGGGCGCGTAGCTCAGTTGGATAGAGCGTTGGCCTCCGGAGCCAGAGGTCGTGGGTTCGAATCCCGCCGCGCCCTCTAACGTTTTCTTTTCTTCTTTTTTCCGGCTCGCTGATCCAGCGAGCAATGGTCCATCGAAGCTCAGGTGGGAATTCCCAGACGGGGAAGAATCACCTGACTAAGGACTACCCAGAAAACTACAATGAGGACAAGGACCAGTAGCTCAGACATATCCGTTTACCTCGTGCGTAAAAAGTGTAGCGCCCTATCCAGCCTTCGAATTACGCGTTCCCGCCCAAGGACGCGCATGATCTCGAAGAGACCGGGGCTTACGGTCTTGCCGGTGAGGGCCACTCTTACAGGTTGCGCAATTTTTTTGAGTTTAAGACCCAGCTCCTCTGAAAGTCCCCGAAAGAGTTTTTCCAGGGCCTCGTCGGTGAATTCCACCCGGGAAAGTTCTTTTATCAAACGTTCAAAGACCGGGACCATTTCGGAAGTAAGAAACTTTTCGGCGGCCTTGGGCTCATAGGTGACCTCTTCCACCAGATAAAAGGTAAGCATCTCGGCGGCTTCAAGCAGGGTTCTGGCACGGGGTTTTACGGTCTCCAGGGCCTCCACCAGATAGTTCTTTTCCGGTATGGGAAGCCCCAGCCGTTTAAGGAAAGGCTTGACCTCTTCGGCCAGATCATTGGTAGGGGTGGCCCGCAACCAGTGGGCGTTTAGGGCCAGCAGTTTTTCGGGATCAAAACGGGCCGCGGATTTACTGACCCGGGAGAGGTCGAACTTGGCAATCATCTCCTCCAGGGTGAAGATCTCCTGATCTCCGTAGGACCAGCCCAGCCTGACCAGATAATTTCTCAGGGCCTGAGGGAGGTACCCTTCGTCCCGATAGGCCAGGATGGAAAGGGCCCCGTGGCGCTTAGAGAGCCGGGTTCCGTCCGGACCGAGGATCATGGGCACATGGGCAAATTGCGGAGGCTCCGCTCCCAGGGCTTCGTAAAGTAGAAGTTGTTTGGGGGTGTTTGAGAGGTGATCGTCTCCCCGGATGACATGGGTTATGCCCATGGTGAGATCATCGATGACCACCGCAAACTGGTAGGTGGGGGTGCCGTCGCTTCTTACCAGGATGAAATCGTCGAGCTCCCGGTGATCGAAAGCCACCGGCCCCCGGATGAGATCCTCGACCACCGTGGTCCCGGTGGAGGGGATCCTCAGCCGCAGGACCCGGCCCGGCCCCGGGGGTAGATCCTTGTCCCGACAGGTGCCGTCGTAGCCCGGTTTACGGCCCGCGGCTAGGGCCTCCTTGCGTTTGCGTTCGAGCTCTTCTGGCGAACATTCGCAGTAATAGGCCTTCCCCTCTTCGTAAAGTCGACGGGCGTATTCCCGGTAAATTTCCAGTCTTTCAGACTGAAAGTAAGGCCCCTCATTCCAGAAGAGCCCGAGCCATTCCAGGGCCTCCCGGATGGAATCCACGTATTCCTGCCGGGATCTTTCCCGGTCGGTGTCTTCGAACCGGAGTACAAAGAGCCCGTCGTGGTGTCGGGCAAAAAGCCAGTTGAAAAGCGCCGTCCGGGCCCCGCCCAGATGCAGGTGCCCGGTGGGACTGGGTGGAAAACGGGTTTTTACGGTCTTCATGGCTTCTTACCAGACCAGGATTCCGGCGTAGCCCACCACCTGGGCGTAATCCCCGGAGACCTCTCCGGAGGTAGCGTATTTTACCAGTTCGGCCCGGGAGGCTCCAAGGCCCCGGGCGGCCTCCAGAGCCACCGCCGTGGGAATAACCCCGCACATACTGATGTTTTCCCGGGAGACCACTTCCACCAGGCCCCGGGGGTCTAGCTCTAAAATACGTTCAATGGCCAGCCGATCCTTACGGCGGGCCATCTCGTCCGGCACATAATGACTGAAGTCTGTGCTGGCCACCAGGGTGACCCTGCGGTGATACTCCGAGAGGACTTCCGCCAGCCCCTTCCCCAGGGCGGCGATTTCTTCCCAGGCGAGCTGGGATAGACAGAGGGGCACCAGACTCAGTTCCGGATTTAACATCTGAAGGAAAGGGATCTGCACCTCCAGGGAATGTTCGTAAAGGTGGGCTAAAGGGTCTTCTCGCAGGAAATTCACCCTGGAAAGAAGGGCCTCGGCCAGTTCGCTTTCAATGGGGACTTCTCCCAGAGGGGTAAGGAAGGCCCCATAAGGGACAATGGCCGCTCGTTCTCCCAGACCGGTATGGTTGGGGCCCAGGATTACGGCCACCTCCGGGGGTTCGAGCCGGCCATAAACCGCGCCGGCCACCGGGCCGGAATACATGTAGCCCGCATGCGGGGACACCACCATCTTGGCCTCTACGGTCGGGGTCTTGGACTCTATCAGACGCGAGAGCTCGGTTCTCAGGACGAGCGGATCGTCCGGATAGAACTGTCCGGCCACCACGGGATTCCTGACCATATTCATAACATAACGTTCGTATAGGTGACCGTAAAGTCTTCTTGCTGACCCAGAGAAAAGTTGCTAGAGTAGTGAGCGTTATGATGAAGTCTCTCTTCGGCTTCTTCTCCATGGACATGGCCATCGATCTGGGCACAGCCAACACCCTTATTTACGTAAAGGGCAAGGGGATTGTCCTGCGCGAGCCCTCGGTGGTGGCGGTCAAAGAAGACGGTCGTTATAAAAGGGTGCTCGCCGTGGGAGAAGAGGCCAAGCGTATGTTGGGCCGGACCCCGGGTAATATTGAAGCCATAAGGCCGCTCAAGGAAGGCGTGATTGCGGACTTTGAAGTGGCGGAGGCCATGCTGCGCTATTTCATTCAGAAGATCCACAACCGGCGTTTCCTGGTGCGCCCCCGTATCATTATCAGTGTCCCCTCTCGTACTACCCAGGTGGAAAGACGAGCCGTGCGGGAAAGCGCTGAGAGTGCCGGGGCCCGGGAGGTTTATCTCATCGAGGAACCCATGGCGGCCGCCATCGGGGCCGGTTTGCCCATCACCGAGCCCACGGCCAACATGGTGGTGGATATCGGCGGGGGAACCACCGAGGTGGCAGTCATCTCGCTTGCCGGCGTGGTTTACAGCAATTCCGTTCGGGTGGCCGGAGACCGCCTGGATGAGGCCATCATGCAGTACGTGAAGCGCAAGTACAATCTCCTCATCGGGGAACATACCGCGGAGCAAATTAAGATCAAAATCGGCAATGTGATGCCGGAACCTCCCTATGAAACCATGGAGATTAAAGGCCGCGATCTGGTGAGCGGGGTCCCCAAAACCATTACCATCTCCTCCGAGGAGGTCCGGGAAGCCATCGACGAACCCATTCAGGTGATTGTGCAGGCTATTAGAGAGGCCCTAGAGCAGACCCCTCCGGAGCTGGCGGCCGATATTGTGGACCGGGGAATTGTTCTTACCGGGGGCGGTTCTCTTCTCAAAAATCTGGACAAGCTCATCCGGGAGGAGACCACCCTTCCGGTCATGGTGGCGGAAGACCCCCTTTGTTCGGTGGTCCTGGGATGTGGGAAGGCTTTGGAAAATATTGATGTCCTGCGTGAACTGATGTTCACTTCTTGAGGTGCCCCAGATAAAGCTCAAGGTCCTGGTTTTGATTTTATTTGTGGGGGCGATAGGCCTTCTTTCCCTGGCCCTCATTCTGGATATTCGGCCCCCTCAGATTATCCTCACGCTCTCCGGTCCGCTCCTTAAGGGAACCTCCTTCCTGGGCAATACCTTCAGGGAAGGCTTTGAACAGTACGTCTATCTGGTCAGGGTCAAAAGGGAAAATCAGACTCTCCGCAAGGAGAACGAAGAGCTCAAGACCCTGCTCGCCCGGTTGCGGGAGGAAAACCGTCTGTGTACGAGATTAAAGGTTTTTGAGGAGGAGAAACTTTTTCGGAAATATCCCCGGGTTCTGGCCCGGGTGATCTACAACCCGCTGGAGGCTTTCGGAGGATATCTCATTATCGATCGGGGGGAAAAGGACGGTTTGAGGCCGGAGATGCCTGTAGTGAGCGTGGCAGGGCAAGAAGTAGGGGTACTGGTGGGACAGGTGGTGGAGGTGGCGGCCCACTATGCGCGTGTGCTTCCGGTCACGAGTCCCGAAAGCGCCGTTGAAGTTTACAGCCTCCGGTCGGAAGAAAGGGGTATCCTTAAGGGACAGGGACTGGGACGCCTTCTGCTTCTGGATTACGTGCCCTACGGCGCGGATATCCGGGAGGGAGATCTTTTGCTTACTTCCGGAGCGGATGCCCTTTATCCTCCCGGCATAAGGGTGGGCCGGGTCCACAAGATCTGGCCGGAAAAACGACAGGGGTTTTTTCAGACCATCAAGGTCAAACCCTTCGTCGAGATCAAGAAACTGCGCTATGTGATGGTCCTGATTACCACCCGGGGATTCAGGCCTTGATTTTGGACTTTCTTCTTCTTTTGATGGTTTTCGGTTTCCAGACCGTACTTGAAGGTTTTGTTCGCTGGTCGGCAGGGGATCTCTTTCTGGCCCTAGGGCTTTACCTCAGCCTGGAAAAAAAGGGCCTGCGCCGGCTGGGAGTTTTGATCTTTCTGGGGCTCTGGGAAGGTTACTTTCGGGCCACCGGCCTTCTGGCCGGGTTTTTTTCCGCCCTGGCGGTTTTTTGGCTGGAAGGCCTTCTGGAAAAACGACTGGATCTTTCCTCGCCCTGGTTCTTCCTGGGGGTTTTATTAATCTCCCTGGAGGTCTTCTGGTTTCTGTTGCTCGTGCTTTTTCCCTATCTCCTGGAAAAGGGGCCTCCGGATCGCTGGCTGGAGCCTTTAATCTCTCAGAGCCTTATCACGGCCCTGGAAATGGTTTTAATACTTTTCTGGAAAAACCGTTTTTCTTTAGAACAGATGCGGATTGGACGAACGGTTGAAAAGTGATTTCTCCGGAGACAGAAGAACTCCATCAGAAAAGATTGATTTTGGCCGGCTATCTGGTCTTCTTTTTCTTCGGGGTTATCCTCATTAAACTCTTCTATCTTCAGGTCCTTAAACATGAATACTTCTGGAAACTGGCTCGGCAGCGAACCTTCGTTCGGGTTGCGATCCCGGCTCCCCGGGGGCGGATATTTGACCGACGGGGAGTTCTTCTGGCCGGGGACCGGCCTTCTTTTAATCTTTACCTGGACCCCTTTTATCTGAAGGAAAGAGAAGATCAGGTTCTGCGGATGCTGGCCCAGATCCTGGGAGAGGATTTTTCTCAAATCAAGACCGAATACATCCTGAAAAAGAGGAAGGCTTACGGGGAGGTACTCTTTCGGCGAGGGCTTGACTGGGAGACCGTGGCCCGTCTGGAGGCGCGTCGTTACTATCTTCCGGGAGTGAGGGTGGAGGCCCGCCCTGAGCGCTATTACCCTTTTGGGGCCAGCTTTTTTCATCTTGTGGGTTATGTTTCTGCAGTCTCCAGGAAGGATCTTAAAACGCTGAGGGAAAAGGGCTATGGTCCCGAAGATTTTCTCGGGCGAAGAGGTCTCGAGCGGGCTTATGAGGACCAATTGCGCGGTATAAAAGGAGAAAAAGAACTCGAAAAAGATGCCTTTGGCCGGACCGTGAAGATCGTGAAAGAGGTTCCCCCTCGTCCCGGAAAAGATCTCTTTCTTACGGTCGATAGTGCCCTTCAGAGAGAGGCTTACCGGTTTTTAGAAAATCGTGCGGGAGCCATTGTGGTGATGGATCCCCGCCAGGGAGCCCTTCTGGCCCTGGTGAGTGCGCCGGCCCCGGATCCTTTTCATTACATCAAGGGATTTTCTCCTGCGGCCTGGCGGGCTCTCAATAACGATCCTTTCAGGCCTCTTCTCAATAAAGCCCTTTTGTCGTACCATCCAGGCTCAACCTTCAAGCCGGTAACGTTGCTGGCGGCCCTTGAGGCCGGTCTGATTTCACCGGAAGAGGAGATTTATTGTCCGGGTTTTTATCGTCTGGGCCGAAGGCTTTTTCGTTGCTGGCGCAAGTGGGGGCACGGAAAAGTTTCTCTGATTCAGGCCCTGGCGCAATCTTGCGATACGTATTTCTATGTTCTGGGGGAGAAGCTTGATATAGACTACCTGGCCCGTTTTGCTCGTCAGTGTGGTTTTGGGCGGCCTTCGGGATTGGGGCTTCCGGGAGAAAAACCGGGGCTGATACCCGATCGAGACTGGAAAAGAAGGGTCTACGGAGAACGCTGGCAAAAAGGCGAAAACCTGGTCGTGGCTATTGGACAGGGACCGCTTGAAGTCAATCTGGTTCAACTGGTCAAGTTTTACGCCGCTCTGGGGAACGGAGGCCACCTTATGAAACCTTTCGTGGTAAGCGAAATATCTGACCCTTCGGGTAAAAAGATAAAAGTGTTTACCCCTGAAGAAGAAGGCCGGTTGCCCGCAAGTGAAGAAAACCTGAGGTGGGTGCTTAAAGGGCTTATAGAAGCCGTAAACGGAAAACACGGGACAGGAAAGGCGGCCAGAATGAAAGAGATCCTGGTGGCCGGAAAAACCGGTACGGCCCAGGTGGTAAAAAAGGACAAAGACCAGAAGGAGGACCGGGAAATCCCTTATGAAAAGAGGGATCATGCCTGGTTCGTGGCCTTTGCCCCGGCGGAGGCTCCGGAGATCGTGGTGGGGGTTTTGGTGGAACACGGAGGGCACGGAGGTGAAGCGGCCGCTCCCCTGGCGGCCAAGGTCCTGAGACTCTATTTTCGGGGGGAGAGGCCTTGAGACTTCAGACCTGGCTGGGGGAATGGCCCTTCTTTCTGGCCCTGGCAGCTCTTATGGGATGCGGTCTTCTCAATCAGCTGAGCGCCGGCGGGGGGGGCTATTTCTGGCGCCAGGCCCTGTTTTTCGGGCTGGGTATTTCGGCCTTTCTGCTTTTCTATCTTTTAGACTATCGCAGGATCCTTACCTTTCAGAGGGTCTTTTGCGTTTATCTTCTCCTGGTTTTGCTTCTGGGATATATGGCCCTAGCCGGGAAGAGATGGCTTTATTTCGGTCTTTTCAGTGTCCAGCCCTCGGAGTTTGCCAAACCGGTCCTGGTCGTCCTTTTAGCCCTTCTTTTCTGTCATCATCGGGAGGCCTACCTGAGGTTTTCTCTGTTCGTATGGGCCAACCTGCTGGTGGCGATCCCGGTGATCTTTATTGCCGTAAGCGATCTCGATCAGGCCTTTCTGGTCTTCTTGGTGGGGGAGAGTCTGATTTTCCTGGCCGGTCTTTCCCGGCGCCTACTGCTTGGCCTGATTCTCGCGGGCCTGGCGATCTCCTTTGTAATAGGACCCCCTCTCTGGCGACAGCTCAAACCCTATCAAAGGGCCCGTATCATGGCCTTTCTCAAGCCGGGGAAGACCCAGAAACGCTGGTCTTACCAGACCAGACAGGCCCTGATTGCCGTGGGTTCGGGAGGACTCCTGGGGCAGGGATTCCGTCAAGGGCTTTCTTCCCGCCTGCATTACCTTCCGGCCAAACATACCGATCTGGCCTTTGCGGTGTGGGCGGAGGAATGGGGGTTTGTGGGTTCAGGGGCCGTGCTTTTGCTCTACGGTCTGATAATCTTTTACGGTCTTCGCGCGGGATACCTCGCTCGGGACTGTCTGGGGAGATTCCTTGCTTTCGGGGCGGTAGCGGCCCTTTTCTGGCAGGTTTTTATAAATTTAGGGGGAGTTTTACGTATTCTTCCCACCGCCAGCCTTCCTCTGCCCTTTTTGAGTTACGGGGGCTCCTCCATTCTTTCCAATATGATTATGTTAGGAATAATGGCTTCGGTGATGAGAAGACGTTTTTCTTTTCTATAATCCGGTATTTTAGGCGCAAACATTGCTTGACATAACATCCACTTTAAGCTAAAAGCGAATTTGGTCCGCAAAAGCAAGGGAGGCAGAGGAGGTCATGCTTAATTTTGATATTACGCTGTGGATCACTATTGCTCAGGCCCTGATCCTTACCTTCATCCTGAATGCCATCCTTATCCGTCCGGTGATGCGCACGCTGGAGGAAAGGCGAAATCGTTTTGAGGGGCTCAAGGCCGAGGCCGAGGAGCTTCTGGCCAAAGCCGAGGAAAGTCTCAGGGCTTATGAGCAGGGGCTGGCCGAGGCCCGCAGTCGGGCCGCGGCGGAGAGGGAGGCTCTGCGGGCCAGGGCCCGGGAGGAAGAACGGAAGATTCTCGAGGCCGCGGCCAAGGAGGCCGAGGCTTACAAGGAGAAGGTTTTTGCGGAGATTCGGAGTCAGATAGAGAGCGCCCGGAAGGCCCTCTCCGAGCAGGTGGAGGTCTTTTCGCGGGCTATGGCGGAGAAGATCCTGGGGAGGGCGCTATGAGAAGGGTTTGGGGCTGGCTTCTGGTTTTGGGGCTTGTCTTTGGGGGTTGTGGTCTAGGGGTAAAGGTGGTCTTCTGGTCTGCGGCGCCGGCTATGGCCGCTGAAGCGGGTGCCACGGAGCCGGTGGCCCACGGAGCTCATGGGGCGGCCACGCATGAGGCCGGGGCGCACGAAGGGGTGACCCGGGAGCAGATCAACAATTTTATCTGGTGGCTGGTCAACTTTCTCATCCTGGTGGCCATTCTCTATAAGTTTGGAAAAGATCCCATCGTCAACATCTTCCGTTCCCGTCGGGAGGCCATTCTCAACGAGTATGAAGATCTCATGGCCAAAAAGCGGGAGGCCGAGCGGCGATACGCGGAGCTTCAGGAGAAGCTTAAGGGGCTTGAGGCTGAGGCCCAGCGGTTGCTTGAGTCTTTTCGTGAGCAGGGCGAGCATGAGGCGCAGCGGATCATAGAGGAGGCCAGGAAGAATGCGGAGCGGATCAAGCAGCAGGCGGAGCTCTATATCCAGCAGGAGGTGGCGCGGGCCAGGGCCGAGCTTCAGCGAGAGGTGGCGGAGCTGGCGGTCAGGATGGCCGAGGAAATCCTTCGTAAAAACATTACTCCGGAAGACCAGAAAAGGCTCTTTAAAGAGTTTGTGGAAAAGATAGAAAACGTAAAGAGGGTGGTGCATTGATTAGGACGATCGTAGCCCAAAAGTATGCCAGGGGTCTTTTTGCGGCGGCTAAAGAGCGGGGCAAGGTAAAGGAGTACGGAGAGGAATTGAAGAAGGTCGGGGATTTTCTGGCCTCCTCTCCGGAGGTTCTGGAGGCTCTGGAGAGTCCCATTTATCCTCCAGATCTCAAGATGGAGATTGTGGAGGATATCATCAAGGGCCTTTCTCTGGACGAGGAGGTGGCTCGTTTCTTGAGGCTTCTGGTGGAAAAGAAACGGATACAATTCATTCAGGCCATTCTCGAGGCCTATGACCAGTTGCTGGACGAGGAACTCGGGATCGTGCGTGCGGAGGTGAGGGCGGCTTTTGGGTTGGGGGAGGAGGAACAGGCAGAGCTTGCGGAGGCTCTGAAGAAGCTTACGGGTAAGGAGGTCAGGCTCCTCATTCAGGAGGACCCCGATCTCATCGGGGGACTGGTGGTCAGGATAGGTGATCTGGTCCTGGACGGCAGCGTCCGGACCCAGCTTGAGGCCTTTAAAGAATCCATAATAAAGGGAGAGGTGGCCTAATATGCAGCAGGGAATCAGAGCCGAGGAAATCAGTGATCTGATTAAAAAGAGGATCGAGGAATACGAAAAAAAGGTTGATCTCAACGAGATGGGCGTGGTCATCTCGGTGGGAGATGGCGTGGCCCGGGTATACGGTTTGCGAAACTGTCAGGCCATGGAGCTCATCGAGTTCCCGGGCGGCGAGATGGGGATCGCCCTCAACCTGGAGTTCGATAATGTGGGGGTCCCCATCATGGGGGATGCTACCAAGATCAAGGAAGGGGATATCGCCAAGCGGACGGGCCGTATCGCGGAGGTTCCGGTAGGGGAGGCCGTGATCGGCCGGGTGGTGGATCCTCTGGGCCGACCGCTGGACGGTAAGGGGCCCATTGAGGCCAAGGAGTTCCGGCGGATCGAGGTCAAGGCTCCGGGTATTATCGCCCGGCGGCCCGTGCATGAGCCCATGTACACCGGGCTTAAGGCCATCGACGCCATGACCCCTATCGGGCGGGGGCAGCGTGAGCTTATTATCGGCGACCGTCAGACCGGGAAGACGGCCATCTGTGTGGATGCCATCCTGGCGCAGAAGGATACGGATGTTTACTGCATCTATGTGGCGGTAGGGCAGAAGAAATCCACCGTGGCCCAGATTGTGGAGACCCTGCGGAAATATGGGGCCATGGAGTACACCACGGTGGTGGTGGCCTGTGCCTCCGATCCGGCCACGCTGCAGTACATTGCGCCCTACGCCGGTTGTGCGATGGGGGAGTATTTCCGGGATACGGGGCGCCACGCGCTCATCATATACGACGATCTTTCCAAGCAGGCCAACGCTTACCGTGAGGTTTCGTTGCTTCTGCGTCGTCCGCCGGGTCGTGAGGCCTATCCGGGAGACATTTTCTATAACCACTCCCGGCTTCTTGAGCGCGCGGCCAAGCTTAATGAGAACTATGGCGGAGGGTCGCTTACCGCTCTTCCGGTTATTGAGACCCTGCAGGGAGACGTTTCGGCCTATATTCCCACCAACGTGATTTCCATCACGGACGGTCAGGTCTATCTGGAGCCCGGTCTCTTTTTTGCCGGTATTCGTCCGGCGATTAACGTGGGGCTTTCGGTCTCCCGGGTGGGAGGCGCGGCCCAGATTAAGGCCATGAAACAGGTGGCCGGAAGGTTGCGTCTGGAACTGGCCCAGTACCGGGAGCTGGCGGCCTTCGCGCAGTTCGGCTCCGAGCTCGATCGGGCCACGCAGAGGGTGCTCCACCGGGGTGCGCGGCTGACCGAGATCCTCAAGCAGCCTCAGTATCAGCCGCTGCCGGTGGAAAAACAGGTTTGCATCCTCTTCGCCGGAACCAGGGGCTATCTTGATGAGATGCCTCTGGAGGTGCTCGCGGACTACGAGCGGGAGCTCTATCAGTTCATTGAAAGCCGGTATCCGGAAATCTACAAAGAGATCCGGGAGAAGCAGGAGATCAGCCCGGAGCTTGAGGAGAAGATGCATGCGGCCCTGAAGGAGTTCAACGAGGAGTTCAAGAAGAATTACAATGTAGAACCCGTACCGGTGCCGTAAGGGGTTGAGAGATGCCTAACTTAAGGGATATTCGGCGCAAGATAGAGGCCATTAAAAAGATCGGCCAGATTACGCGGGCCATGAACATGGTGGCCGCGGCCAAGCTCCGCGGCGCCCAGACCCGTCTGGAGCAGTTCCGTCCCTATGGGGAAAAGTTCCGGGAGGTGATCTCGGAGCTGGTGGCCAGCCGGGCGGTTTTGCCCTCGCAGTTCCCGCTGATGGCCGTGCGGGAGGTCAAAACCGTAGGGCTGGTGCTGGTGACGGCCGATCGTGGTTTGTGCGGGGCGTTCAACAGCAATCTTATCAAGGAAGCCGAGAAGTTTATCGCCGAAAGGGAGGCTCAGGGGCAGGCCGTAAAACTCATTTGCGTGGGTAAAAAGGGCTACCAGTACTTCCGTCGGCAGGCGGAAGTGTTGGAGAGCTATACCGACGTGATGGGTCGAGTTCTCATGCAGGATGCCCGGACCATTGCCCGCCGAGCTATGCGGGCCTTCCTGGACGGGGAGATCGACGAGGCGCACGTGATTTATGGTTATTTCATCAACGTGGTGCGTCAGGTGCCTAAGCGAGAGAAACTTCTGCCTATCAGTGTGGAGGAGAGTCCAGAGAAGGAGGATAAGGGCTTTTCGGGGGCGCCGATTTATGAGCCCTCGCCGGAGGAGCTCTTTGACCAGATTCTTCCCATGTATGTGAACACGCGGATTTATGCGGCCATGCTCGAGACGGCCGTGAGCGAGCAGGCCGCGCGTATGACGGCCATGGACAACGCCAATCGGGCCTGTGGGGACATGGTGCGGGAGCTTACGCTTCTTTTTAACAAGACCAGACAGGCCTCCATCACCAAGGAGCTTATGGATATTGTGGGTGGTGCGGAGGCCATTAAGCAGGGCTAAAATCAACCCGAATACTTAAGGAGGAGTAAGGGCTATGGCGGAAAAGGTGATCGAGGTCGCGGGCCAAAAGATAGAAGTCAAGGCGGTGGGTAAAGTGGTGCAGGTGATGGGTCCGGTGGTGGACGTGGAGTTCTCCGCGGATTATCTGCCGAGTATTCTTGAGGCCTTGCGGGTGACCAATCCGGCCATTGACGATCGTCCCTGGAACCTGGTGCTGGAAGTGGCCCAGCAGCTGGGGGACAACGTGGTGCGCACCATCGCCATGGACACCACCGACGGCCTTTACCGGGGCCAGGAGGTGGTGGCCACCGGGGCCCCCATCAAGGTTCCGGTGGGTAAGGCCACGCTGGGGCGTATCATGAACGTGGTGGGAGACGCGGTGGACGAGGCCGGGCCCATCAAGGCCGATAAATACTATCCCATTCACCGTCCCGCTCCGGACCTTACGGAACAGGACGTGAACATCCGGGTGCTTGAGACCGGAATTAAGGTCTTTGATCTTCTCATTCCCTTTCCCCGTGGCGGTAAGATGGGGACCTTCGGCGGTGCCGGTGTGGGCAAGACCGTGGTCATGATGGAGATGATTCACAACATCGCCATGCAGCACGGTGGAATCTCGGTCTTCTGCGGGGTGGGTGAGCGCACCCGTGAGGGGAACGATCTTTACCTTGAGATGAAACACTCCGGGGTGATCGACAAAGCGGCCCTGGTTTACGGCCAGATGAACGAGCCTCCGGGAGCCCGGGCCCGGGTGGGTCTTACCGGGGTGACGGTGGCGGAGTATTTCCGGGACGAAGAGGGTCAGGACGTGTTGCTCTTCATCGATAATATTTTCCGTTTCACCCAGGCGGGTTCCGAGGTTTCGGCTCTCCTGGGGCGGATTCCTTCGGCCGTGGGATATCAGCCCACTCTGGCCACGGACCTGGGAGCCCTGCAGGAGCGGATCACCTCGACCACCAAGGGTTCGATTACCTCGGTCCAATGTGTGTATGTGCCGGCTGACGACCTTACCGATCCGGCTCCGGCGACCACCTTTGCGCACCTGGACGGAACGGTGGTGCTTTCCCGGCAGATTGCGGAGCTGGGGATCTATCCCGCGGTGGATCCCCTGGATTCTCAGTCTCGAATCCTGGACCCCAACGTGCTGGGTGAGGAACACTATCAGGTGGCCCGGCAGGTGCAGCAGGTGCTTCAGCGCTATAAGGATCTCCAGGACATCATCGCCATTCTCGGGATGGACGAGCTCTCCGAGGAGGACAAGGTCATCGTGGCCCGGGCCCGTCGAATTCAGCGTTTCCTCTCCCAGCCCTTCCATGTGGCCGAGCAATTTACCGGTACCCCCGGGCGTTATGTGAAGCTCGAGGATACCATTAGGGGCTTCAAGGAGATCCTGGAGGGCAAACACGACGATCTGCCTGAACAGGCCTTCTACATGGTGGGCTCCATTGAGGAGGCGGTAGAGAAGGCCAAACAGATGGCGGCCGGAGGCTAAAATGGCGCGAATCCTTCTGGAGATAGTTACTCCGGATAAGGTAGTCGTTAGTGAAGAGGTGGATATTGTGACCGCTCCGGGCGTGGCCGGAGAGTTCGGGGTGATGGCCGGCCACGCCCCGATGGTGGCCGGGATCAAGATCGGCCCCCTCCATTATCGGGTGGGCGACAAGGAAGAATGGGTGGCGGTGAGCGGGGGCTTCTGTGAGGTCACCGGTAAGAAGGTGACCTTTCTGGTGGAGGCGGCGGAGAAGGCCTATGAGATAGACGTGGAACGGGCCCTGCGGGCCAAGGAAAGGGCCGAAAAAAGGCTTCAGGAGGCCCAGGCCAAAGGGGACCGGATGGCGGAAGCGCGGGCCAGGGCGGCTCTTCAGAGGGCCCTTACGAGGATCGCCCTTGCGGAAAGGGTTAAAGCCGGACTTCCCCGTTAAACTTATCCCTTGTAGATTTTTCCTTTTCTTCTTATCATTTAAGCATGAGATGGTGTATTCCCCTGGTAGGGGTATTGTTTTTACTGCTCTTAACGGTTAAAGGGAGGGCCATGAAGATCTGGTCGCCGGAGATCCCGAACGAGGGCAGGATTCCCAGAAAGTATGTCATGCCGGCGGCCGGAGGAGAAAACCTCTCCCCACCTTTAAAATGGGAAGGGGTACCTTCCGGGGCCAGGTCCCTGGTGCTGGTCTGTGTGGATACGCATCCGGTGGCCCGGAACTGGATGCACTGGATAGTGATCGATATCCCCCCTGGGGTTAAGGAGCTACCCGAAGGGGCTTCCGGAAAAAACATGCCAGCCGGGGCCAGGGAGCTCGTCAATTCGTATGGTTTTAAGGGGTACGGAGGGCCTCAGCCTCCTCCGGGCACGGGCCCGCATCCCTATCACTTTATCCTCTATGCCCTGGATGTGGAAAATGTTGCCCTGCCCGAAAGGCCCTCTTTTGCCGAGGTGGAACGCTATCTTGAGGGGCACATTCTGGAAAAGGCATCCTTTGTAGCCTATTATGAAAGATAGGGAGGCCCGCGAAATGACCAAGAACGCCAAAGCCTCTGAAAGGCGGCATCGGATCGTGGCTCGCAAGCCGGTCACGGTCCTGGTGCGCGAAAAACTGGTTTGTCCTTATTGCGGAAACGAGGAAGAATTTTACGAGGTGGCAGAAAACGCTTATGTGGTGGTTCATTTCCTGCAAAACGAAGACGGAACCTTCGTTCCGGTAGAGGAAAACATGGAGGTGGCCGGCCTGGTGAAATTCTATTGCGGGAGGTGCCAGGCCGACCTCAGCCATCTCCGTGACAAGTTTTGATGCGCCCTCCGTGGGTCATCACCTCCAATCGGGCTCTGAGGGAACATTACCAGGCCCTAAAACCCGGAGACCTGATCCTGACCCGGATCAGTCTTAAGCCCGGAGAGGAAGGTCTTCTTCTGGATCTGGCCGAACGCGGGATTACGGCCTTTCCCTCCCTTCTGTCCCAGGCCCTCTCCCGTTCCAAGACCCTGCAAGCCACCGTGCTTGAGGAATTCATGCCCCCCGGCACCCGGGTTGTTCGGGACCGTCATGATGTCATCAGGGTCCTTTCGGAATACGCGGAGCTCGGGGTCGGAGAGGTGGTGACCAAGGAGGATCGGGCCAACTGCGGTCTGGGGGTTCATCTCTGGAGGAGTGTGGAGGAGATCTTCAACCACGCCGGCCGTCCGCCGCTTCAGTTCCCCTTCGTGCTTCAGCCCCGTTTTCGGGAGCTCAGGGACATTCGGGTGGTGGTGCTGGGTGATTATGTGGAAGCCTACGAAAGAAGGCATCCTTACAGTTTTAGAAACAACCTCTATTTCGGAGGAGAGAGTCGGCCTTATGCGCTTTCGAAGGAGGAGTGGGCCTTCTGCGAACGGGTGATGGCCCGGGGGGGCTTCCCTTACGCCCATCTGGATCTGGTCTACACCGAGACTGGGGGCCCCTATCTCATGGAGATCAATCTGCGCGGGGGGCTCAAGGGGGCCCGTTTAACCCAGGAGGAATATCAACAGCGTCTTTCCGCCCTTACAGAGGCCTTCCTCAGGGCCTGGCTTGAGGAACACCCGGAGGCCCGGAAGCTCTGACCCCCGGGCCAGAAAGGGGCAGGGCCAGAAGGTAGGATTCCCCTTCCTGGGTGAAGGGGTTCCCCTTGGCCACGGCCACCAGCAACTCGGGCCCCAGGATTCCCAGACCCTGAATGGGGCCCTCGAATCTGCCCGAAAGAGGCAACAATTCAAAGCCCGTAGCGGTGTAACTCAGGACCAGGACCTCGCCCGCGTTGTAAGCCGGGATGCCGGGCAGGAGATCGTGGTGACTGCTCTGGTTGGCCACCAGGATGACCTCCCGGCGGCCGTCGCCGTTTAAATCCCGAACCAGGAAGTTGACCTCCGCCGGAATGGTTTCGGTATAGGTCTGCCGATAAGGCCCCACCTTTACCTTTACCCCGTAGAGGCTCCCGCCCACTTTCCGATTGGAGACCCAGAGCCTCCGGGTATAGCGGTAGACCGCCAGTTTGTGTCCGCGATTGATGAAGATGGTCTCAAGATAGCCGTCTCCATCGAGGTCGGCGAAGGCCGAGCCTATGAGCCGAAACCCGGAGGGGACTTTGAGTTCATTTTTGTAGACTACGTCCCGTCCTTTTCGCCCCAGGATGTAGACTTTGTTTCCGAAGAATTCCTCCGGGGAGAAGGTCTGTCCCAGAAGGGTGTCGTTCAGGCCGTCGCCGTTAAAATCCATGAAGGCCAGGATGAGATTGAGCCCCCGGATTTCCGGACGGAGTTCCCGGCCCTCAAAACGTAAAAGCTCGCTTTTGAGGCCGACGTTTTCCTGATAGACGTTGAGGGCGATCCATCCCCGGGGCCCCAGGGAGAAGTTGAGGACCCTGCCGAACCCCCGGAAGGTGTAACGGGCCAGAAGGCCTCCCCGGTAGCGAGCCACGTAAAGGGCCTTGGGGGTGAGATAGACCACCTCAGGCTGGCCATCCCCGTCG
>JALWCD010000111.1:0-1216 GCA_027036915.1 Thermodesulfatator sp.
ATAGAGGAAAACGATCTGGTCCTCCCAGGTCTTTACGGCCACGTTGTAGTTCCTGGCGGCCGGCAGTTCCCGGGCCAGTTCCGTGAGCTCATGATAGTGGGTGGCGAAGAGGGTCAGGGCCCCTCGCTGGTGAAGATACTCGGCCACGGCCCAGGCGATGGCCAGCCCGTCGTAGGTGCTCGTTCCGCGGCCGATCTCATCCAGGATCACCAGACTCCTTTCCGTGGCGTTGTGGAGGATGTTGGCGCACTCGGCCATCTCCACCATGAAGGTGGAGCGTCCCCGGGAGAGTTCATCCGAGGCCCCGATGCGGCTGAAGATACGGTCGCAGAGGCCGATGCGCGCCGCTTCCGCAGGGACAAAACTTCCTGTGTGGGCCATGAGCACGATGAGGGCCGTCTGACGCAGGATGGTGGATTTGCCGGCCATGTTGGGCCCGGTGATGAGGATCAGACGGGCCTCTTCCGGATCTAGCCTGACGGTGTTGGGAACAAAACGGCCTCCGGGAAGCACCCTCTCCAGCACCGGATGTCGTCCTTCCACGATCTCGATACCGGGTTCCCGGGTTACCTCCGGTCGTACGTAGTGGTTTTCCTCCGCGGCCTCCGCCAGCGAGAGCAGGGCGTCGAGCTCCCCCACGGCCCGGGCCGTGGCCCGGAGCCTTTCGGCCTCCCGGCTTACGGCCTCCCTGAGATCTAAGAAGATCTCATATTCCAGTTCCTTGATCCTTTCGTCGGCTGAAAGGACTTTGGCTTCAAACTCCTTGAGCTCCGGAGTAATGAAGCGTTCGGCGTTGGTGAGGGTCTGCTTGCGGATATAGTCCTTCGGGACGCGGGAGAGATGGCTTTTGGTGACCTCCAGGTAATAACCGAAGACCCGGTTGTAGCCCACCCGGAGATTGGGGATTCCGGTGCGACGGCGTTCCCTCTCCTCGATCTCGGAGAGATAACGCAAGGCGTTTTCCCTGAGGTCCCGCAATTCGTCGAGCTCGGGGTGGACCCCCGGGCGTATGAGTCCTCCTTCCCGCGGACTTGCGGGTACCTCGTCGAGAAGGGTCCGGACAAGCCGTTGATGCAACTCGGAGAAATCTCCGAGCCTTTCCCGGATCTCGGCCAGCAACCCCTCGGCCCCGGCAATGGCCCGCTGCTCGATCTCCTCCAGGAGAGGATAAAGGGCATCCCGCTCCACGATGGGGGCCACGACAGCCTCAGCCACC
>JALWCD010000111.1:1226-3112 GCA_027036915.1 Thermodesulfatator sp.
ATAGGGGCAGCGGGACACGGGGCATGGGCATCCTCGTCGGGCAGGGTCCGGACGCGCGGTTGATGCAGCTCGGCGCAAGGTCCTAGCCTTTCCCGGATCTCGGAAAGCAACCCCTCGGCCCCGGAAAGCAATTCCCGGATTTCGGGCAGGGCTCCCAGGGCTTCCCTCAGGGCCAGAAGATCCCGGGGGCCGGCCAGCCGGAGGGCACAGCGGGTGGCCAGTCTTTCGAGATCCGGGACCCGGGAGAGAGTCTGGCGAAGGGCTTCCCGCAGGGAGGTCTCCGTAAGGAGTTGTTCCACCGCGGCCTGGCGGGCCTTTATGACCGCAAGATCCTTAAGGGGGTAAAGGAGCCATTGGCGCAGGGTACGGCCTCCCATGGCGGTGCGGGTACGATCCAGGACCCAGAGGAGGGAGTGTCTTACCGAACCGTCGAACTGATTCCGGACCAGCTCAAGGTTCCTTTTGGTGGCCTCGTCGAGAACCAGGTAGTTTCCGGGAAAATACGGTCTGGGGGGTGAAATCCGGCCCAGGGCTTCCCTTTCGTTTTCGAGGAGATATTCCAGGACGGCCCCCACGGCGCAGAGGGCTTCGGGAAGCTCTCCGAAACCGAGCCCGGCCGGATCTCCCACCTGAAAGTACTCCTCAAGCAGTTCGTGGGCCCGTTTTCCGGAAAAATCCGCGGAGGGACGGGGAGTGACCGTGAGATCGCCCAGGAGTTCGCGCAATTGTTTAAGAAAGTCCTCCGGGAAGCCCTCCGGAACGAGCAATTCTCGCGGCTCGAGGCGAAAAAGTTCGCTTGAGACCTCATCCTGCCCGGAAAAGACCGCGGCCCGAAATTCTCCGGCCGAAAGGTCCAGGACCGCCAGCCCCCATCTTTTCCCGGGGAAAAGCGCTCCCAGGTAATGGCTCTCCTTGTCGGGCAGGCCTTCGGGATCCAGAAAAAGCCCGGGGGTGACCACCCGCACCACCTCCCGGCGCACCAGGCCTCTGGCTTCGCGGGGGTCCTCCACCTGTTCACAGATGGCCACCCGTTTGCCGGCCTCAACCAGCTTGCGGATGTAGGGAGCGGCATTCGAGACCGGCACCCCGCACATTGGGACCCGCTTTCCACACCCGGCTTCCCGTGAGGTGAGAGCGATATCCAGGATGCGGGAGGCCTCCTCCGCATCCTCAAAGAACATCTCGTAGAAATCCCCCAGACGGAAAAAAAGAATACAGTCTCGATAACGGTTCTTGATCTCGAAGTACTGCCGGAACATGGGGGTGAGGCGGGAATGCATGGAAGGCGGTTACGGGGTCTTTACTTCCTCAAGATCTTCGGGCTGAGCAAAGACCTGGATCCCGAGCTTTTCGGCCACCCTGCGGGCCTCGGGATACACCATGGGAGAGATAACGAGGAGGCGTTCCACTTTTTCACCCTCATTTTCTTCGTAGAAACGTACCTTGCGCCAGAAGGCGTAAAGCTCAGCCTTGCTCACCGAGCTTTTTAGTTCCGCTGCCCAGATTTTTCCGTCCTTGATAAGAAGATCAATTTCTATTTGTTCGGGATGACCGAATACCTTGCCCTCTTTATCATAGGTGAGATACCGGCTGACCTTAAAGCCCCCGAACTCGGAAAGGATCTCGGCCAGGGCTTCGCGAAAGGCGTGTTCGGAATAAAGCCCCCAGCGGGCACCGAGGGCTCCTATGGTGCGATCTATCCGGCGATCCACACGCCGTACTTCCTTCAACGTCTCTTCCCAGCGCCGGTCGCTCTCCCTCTTTAGCTCCTCCCATCTCCGGTTCGTCTCTTCCCAGCGTCGGTCGCTTTCCTTTTTCAACTCCTGGAATTCCCGCCAGAGCCTGGCATTCTCTTCCTTCAGCTCCTCCCATCGCCGGTTCATTTC
>JALWCD010000112.1 GCA_027036915.1 Thermodesulfatator sp.
CTCGTAGCCCTGGTGTCTATTACTCCCTTCGCCTCTCCTAAAAGACTCTTCAAACACTCACTAACCGTCGAACTAAGAAACGTATTCATAACACCCGGGACATCCATCGGCTTCGGAGTAAATCCACTACCACCTTGATTGTTTCGCTTATCGTTTGTCCGGGCCATGACTTCCTCCCTCTATCAGTTTCTTATGAACACCAAAAATCGGACGTTTTAAAAACTCCTGAGGATCTCTATTACTTATCTTGGCTAAAAACTCTGCTAACTTACGTTCATCATCCTTGGATAATCTGCTTGTATATAAAAAGAAACGAGGACCTCTTGTATAACACCATCCTATCTTCTTTGCTAAAAACAATCCCCACCATTGAGGCATAAAATATAAATCCTGAAAATAGATTATCTTTTCTCGGAAAAACGGAATATCTATTCTCACTCTCTTCACAATCCTATCTTTATATACCTCTATCTGCTTGGTATTCAGTAAATCTAGTATAAGCCAAATAGCTCCTATGCTACAAATAAGTCCAATATATTTTATGAGATAATAGTCAAACATATTTTTTGAAACCTTATTAATATTAGAGTAACTTGAAAAATACATCAAAGGGACTATTGAAAATATAAACACAAACAATGCCACCCTTGGAATACTATATCTTAACACCATCACAGGCTTATCTTTATTTAATACCTTCCTTTCCTCCATCTCATCCTTTCCGCTGAAACGCTAACCGTGAAAACCATCAACTCATGAACACCCCAAAGAAAAACACAAAACCTGCGGTCCTCCACCGGTTGTACCGCAAAACCAATACCGGCTTGTCCGGAGAAACGCTCTCTCTCCCCCTCATCTACGGGCTTTATACCACATACACACGCTGAAAGTCAATCTCGGTGAAAATCAGACTCTTTTCTCCAAAAAGCTCCCCCGCGTCCGTCCTCCCGTCCCCATCCCGGTCCTGCCATACCTTCAAATTCCTAAACACCTCGTCAAAAGCATCTATCTTCCCGTCACGATTGGAATCATATAGCCCAAGCTCCGCAAAACCAGATTGCCTATCACTCCCAAATAACTCACTTATGTCGTCCACCCGACCATTGTTATTCTTATCAGGGGGCGGGAGAAATTTTGTGTAAGGGTAAAATTTGATGGATTTTGCAGGGTCCTCTCTCAACTCCTTCAGTCCCTTATTAAGGCTATTATGCTCAAAGAACGCGAACTTTTCCTCAAAAATCACCCTGAAAACTCCGCCAACGGTTTTTATCACCGCAACCTATATCTCTCCTTCGGTAACCTAGACCTTAAAGTCCCCAGAGTCCGAATAGGACACTCCTTCCGACCCGCCACCCTACCCGAACGCTGGAAACGTATCGACAAAGACTATGAAGAATTGCTTATCGCTCTGCTGGCCAACGGTTACTCGAAGGCCCAAATCCAAAGAACCTTGAAGAAACTCGGCCTCCCTTATTCCGAAGAATCCCTAGAAGAGGAAGGAGAAGCCCTTTTTGCAGAACTCTGGTCTCAGTATAAAATCGAAATAACACGGATATGAGACCCCTGAAAAGTCCACCCTTCCCCTGTGGGGGAAGATTTGGGAGGTGGAAATTTAAGGGTTTTTCTTCCCCCTATCCCCTCCCGAAGGGAATATTATTCAGAGGTCTCACGGATATAATGTTTCCCAAAGATTTTAACTAATCGGAGGATTTTATGGCGCTGTAGTCTTTCAGAAAAAAAGAGAAAAGGTTTCACGGAAGTTGATCTCAGCTCAGGTGATTTGCAGTGCCGGTTCGGAGGGGCATGGATGTCTTCGCAGGATAACTTTAGACTGTTTTGCAAAGGGCTACCCGAGGTTTGGAAAGGCTGCGGCCAGAAAGATTGATTTAGTTTTTGGCTTTTAAGCTGCCCCCCCTTGATTTTTCGACAATTTTTCCAGTACTTATATCATAGTTCGCTATCAGAATCTCCCGGCCGACTTTCTGTTTTGCACGAAATCTGTTTCCGGTGCTCCAGGGGACTTTTGCTTCAAGGATATGGTAGCCCTTGAAGGCCTCGCGCACCCTCGGATGATCCACGTTCGAAAGCAGCCACTTTCCTCGGATTCCCCGTAGGACTCTCACCAGGCGGTCGAAGTCCTCACGATGAGCTCCGGGATACATCGACTCATAGCCGTAATAAGGCGGATCACAATAGAAAAAAGTCTCCTCGGTATCATAGCGGCGGATACACTCCTCAAAGTCCAGATTCTCCACCTGGGCGTCCCCAAGCCTTCTGAAGGCCCGATAAAGAACGGCTTTTAAGGTACGAGGGCGGAAGGCTTTACGATTGGCTCGTATCTGCACGACGTAATTGAAAGAGCTCAATTTTGCTCCGAAATTGTTTTTGAGGAGATAAAAGAACCTCACGGCCCGCTGGATATCGGTAAGCGTCTCCGGTGGAGTCTTTTTCAGATCCTCGAAAAGTCGGCGACTCTTGAACATGGGTCGGATCTGACGCCAGAACTCCGGCCAGTGGTGTTTGAGGACGCGATAGAAATTCACGATCTCTCCGTTTATGTCATTCAAGATCTCGACTTCCGAGGGTTCTTTGGCGAAAAAGAGAGTGGCTCCACCGGCAAAAGGCTCCACATAGACCCGGTGAGATGGGATGAGGCGGAGAAGGGTTTTGACCAGGTGGCGTTTCCCACCTATGAGGGGCAGAGGTTTGGTAACGCTCATCGGGTTCTCCAGCGAGGCATTCGGGGCGAGGTTAGGCCCCGCCCCCGAATGTACTTAGGCGGTTCCACCAGACTGGGTCTCAAGATTGGCTTTGACCTGATCGTAGGCGGATCGTGCCCAAGACTCAAGGTCTAGTTCTAAAAGTTGCTGGAGCGTCATCTGCGAAAGCTCGGCCTCCAATTCCTCTTCCTTCGCCCACACCGCGTCGTAAAGCTGACGCAAGAACTGCGCATCCGGGTCGCCCTGGGCGGCGTCGTGCTCAATCTCCCCCATGTTGAGATACCCACCCCGGGCCTTGGCCTCGGCGTAGAAGTAGCGGTCGGTTTCACGGTTTAGTTTTTCGATTAGAAAGTTTTTTACAACTTCTTGTAAATCTATACCTTCCGCGATAAGTCTTTGTTTTACATTATCATCCGAAAGATCATAATTTATGTACTCTTTATCGCCCCACTTAAAAGTGATCAACATGGCTGCACCTCCTCAATTTAAGGATGTAATGATGTACCGCTATAATTTGTAACCACGCCACCAGCACCGCTATCAAGTAGATAACAATTGCTGTCTACAGTAACCAGGTAAGTACCCAGGATGACGTTTCCTTCGTTAGACCTTGCAACCAAATATCCTGCAGATCCATCAACACTTTGCAGGCTTACTTCATAACAGGAAACTAAGAGATTAGCAGCAACATGACATCTTAATAAAGAATTGCCGTCCTGTACTTCTATGGTGCAATAGTTCATTCCACACAAGAGAGGCCCACCATAGGTAGTTGTTACACAAATAAGGCTTTTTCTATTACTCCAGGGTAACAAAGGATCTATCCGAGAAGGAAGGCTAAAATTGATACCCTCAAAAAATATACACCCTCCGTAAAGATCAATTTGTCCTCTAAAGCTGTTAAAATCATTAGAGACCATAGCTGAGGTTGTTATATGAGGACGATTATCCCGATCTCCTTTCAAGTAAATGGCCTTGTTGACGATTGTTATAAATTCTTCAGCATCCTGTCCTATCCAGAAAGTTTGCCCCGGCGATAACACAATTTCTCCATATCCTCCAACCGGAACACTATCAACAGCCTTCTTAATCGTCCTAAACGGCGCATCGGCGGTTCCAGGGTTGCTATCATCTCCGTTTACGGCGTCCACGTAATAAGTACGGCTCATCACACTATTCATATTGTCCCAGTACTGCTGGCGGAGTTTAGGAAGGGACGGGGCGGTGATGACCGTTCCGTCGGCAAGATTGAAGTTCACATCACCGTTTACCAGCAGAAGTTCCCGCAGTTTGCTCAGCACTTCCCTGGCATCGGCACTTGAGTTGTTCAGGGCCTGGATCAGTTCATCAAGAGTCATGGCTTATCCCTCCTAGGAGATATTGTTTTTCCAGTTTTCAAGATCGGAAATACGAGTCTCTAGGCCTTCTACCTGGCTCTGGAGGCGAATGATCGCCCGCCAGAGGTTTCCCGCGGTGGCGGCAAGCTCGTGAAACAGAATGGTCACCCAGTCCTTCGAGAGATCCTTGAAATCGAATGTGCCTACGGCGTTCACCAGACGCACCTGGGCCTTAACCGTAAAGCGCGAGCCCCTGAGCTTCTGTGAGAGAGGAGTCTCACCCACCGCAAAGAGCGTCCCGTCCTCCAGATAAAGCCCGAAAAGCCGCACCCAGAAGTCGCCAACGGATTCGTCGGCTATACAGCGAAACTCAACCGTATTGTCATCCACGATGTAATAGGCAGTGATCGGCAGACGGATCTTTTCGCCGGGAAGGGACTCCCATTCAGGAGAAGGGAATTCCGTGGAGTCGGAGAGGCCGAAGTGGGTGAGCTTGATCAGCCAGCCTCCGGCCTGGGCTTCGTTTGCTTTTTTGAGTCCTATGTTGGTGATGAGAAGGTCCACGGTTTACCCCCAGGTAATCTCTATGGTTGTGCCGCCCTGAAGGGCGGGGATGGCTTCGGCAAGAAGTTCTTTTTCGGCTGTAGCCATGAAGGCAATAGTTGTCTCCTCTGCGGCTCCGGCGACAGCGAAGGCTCCGCCGGAGGCGAAGATGGCCCCTTCAATGGTCTCAAGCCAGCTCCTTTCGTTTTTGTAGTCCCGGATAAGGCTCTTAAGCTGGGAGAGAGTTTCGGAGGTTAGAAGAGTTCTGGAGCGTTCGAGATCTATAAAAACCCGGAAGCGGTAGGGTTGACCGGCGTAACGGAACCATTCATCAAGATCGGCGGAAAAACCGAGGGAGGAAAGGGCCTGTTTGACCGCCCATGGCGTCCCTTTGTAGCGGTGAAACTCAATGGCGCTTTTTACGAGGGCCCTTTTTTCTTCCACGGTTCGGGCCAGGTCGTAGCCCTCGACATGAAACTGCCAGGCCAGAAGATCAAGGACAGGCTCGGGAAGTTCGTCTATGCGGGAAAGGATATAGACGGCGTTGATGTTTCGGTCGATTTCGGCAAGCTCGCTGTCACAGGCCCGGGCCGCGGCGGAAATCTTCGGATCGCCGGCAATTGAGACCGGAAGGAGCGCTTCGAGTCTTTTCTCGTTAGGCATCTTCAAGTCCTCCGTAGGTCACCGTGACGGTCCCCTCCCGGGCCACCTGCCAGGGTTCGAGCGGTTGATACGCCGGGCTCACGACCGAGACCCGCTTTACCCCTGCCACGCTCTGCACGTAGTCCACCAGCACGGAAGGCGTTATGTCGCGCCCGAGCTTGGTTTTCTGCCATTGAATGTAAGCGTTTACGGCCTCAGTTACGGCCTGCTGGATCTGGGAGACCAGGGCCTCGTACTCCCGATGCACCCAGTAGGTGAGAGTAATGTCGTAGGAGACCACCTCCGGGGCCTGGACGGTCACCCGGTCCGTAAGAGGCCGAACCCTCTCATCCGAAAGAACCTCCGAGACCCGCGAAAGGACCTCTTCCGGGGGAAGCTCTCCGTCTTTCATCAGCACGCACACCCGGACTTCTCCCGGTGCAGGACTCCACACGGAGACATCCGCGATGTCCTGGTGGGCGCTTTTGGCCCAAAACTCGTAGGCCCCGCGGGAACCAGCGTTGCTGAAGGACTCCGGGGCCAGGCGAATTCTTTCCCGGTAGTGTTCATCGCTTTCGGTGTCGGCCCCACCGAGGCTCGTGGTGGTGTTCGATACCGAAACGACATACGGCAGGGGATCAACCAGGCGGTTGATCTGACCCGGCAAGAAACCGTTTCCGGCCACCCCGGGCGTCTCGCACTCGGCTTCGACCTCCGTGAAGGTGTTTCCGGGATCGATGCGAGCCTCCTCCGTGGTGGCAAAGTAGAGATTTCCGTCCGGTGTCGCCCGCGTGCCCTTGGGAATAAACACCGGAAAGCTCAAGGGCTCGGCGATCTCGAAACGAAGCGTTGTCCTTGCGGGCTGAGCGGAAAGACGGGAAACGCCCAGCAAGGCCCCCAGGTGATCGAGGTATTCCCCTCTGGCGTAGGCTAGAAGGTTCATCTTGGCCGCATAATCGATAAGAAAGTTTTGCTGGGCGATGATGTAGGCCAGGGACTCCAGGAAGAGCCTTTCCGGGTTTCCGGGGTAGAGTTTGCGGCCGGTAATCTCCTCGTAAGCGGAGAGTATCCGGCTCTCCACCTCGGCGGCGTCCGTTTCCACAAACTTTATGTCCGGAAGTCCGAAGGCTACCATCACCTCAAGACTAAACACGCCCGAGAAATCCTGCTTGAAAGGATGGAAAATTTGGAAGGTACTAACCTTCTTGTAGGGCTATGCGCACTCTGGGAATGAGCCGTCCTTCCTGGGCCTCCTCCGGGAGTCTCACGAAAGATACCTCCGTGACCCGAACTCTGGGCTCGTAGCGTTCCACCTTCTCCACGATCTCGGCGGAAAGCTCCGCCTGAACCCTAGAGGTTGGCTGATCCACCAGCATCCAGGAGGTACCAAAGTCGCGGTCAAGCGGAACTGAGCCCACCGGGGTGGCGAGGATCATTTTCACGTTCTGCACGATTTCGGCCACGCCCTCGGCCCCGATCTCCAGATCCTCCGCATTCTCGATCTCTACCAGGATGTCCTTCATCATATATACTCCTTGAGCTTTACTTCTACCTCAGTGGCCAGGATGCGGCCCTTCCCATCCGTGCGGGTGATTACCTCTCGGATCTCAGCCAGGGTGAATCGGCCCAGATTCCGTTTCTCAAGCAGGAGAGGATGCACGGAGCCTTCGGAAAGAAGAACTTCCAGGCGGGAGAGTTCCTCCGCCGGATCAAGCCCCATCTCGACTGTGAACTTCATCCGCAGGGTGACCTCGGATAGGTTGCATCCGGTGCGCTCAAGCCTGGCCTTGCCTCCCACCACCTCGTGTTCCGCAAAACGGGCCGAAAGCCTCCTTTCGAGACGGGCCGGAGTGCGCACCCGTTCGTCGCTCACCTCAAATACCAGCGGTCCGAAACTTCCCAGCCTGGGCATCGCTCACCTCTAATGCGAGTGGTGATTCGTATTTCCGCCCTCGTCAATGATGGTCCCTGTGGCATGTATGTTGCCTATCACCTCTAAGTTGCCCATGAGAGTGAAATTACCCTCCATGGTGGCTGTAGTGGCCCCACCCTCGGCCTTTATGACCACGTTCGGGGCCATGATGACCACCTGAGTGGCGGAGACGATCCGCACCGTGCCTTTGGCCCGGACCTCCACCTCCCCGGGAGTCTCCACCCGAATATTCCCCGTGAGACGGTCATGCTCGACATAGGCCCCGTTCGCAAACTCCACCCGGCGAATTTCCTGATCTGCTACCGGCACCGGGTCGGCCTTGGAATAGAAGGCCCCCACCACAAAGCCCTGCTCCGGCCCATACGGCAGGAATATGCAGACCACGTGCTCTCCCACGTCCGGTATCCAGTAGTCCTTGTCCCGGTGGCTCTTACGAACAAGCACCGGCAGTTCATAGGAAACCTCTCCGTCCTGGTCGGGGAGTCGAACCCGCACCGTGCCCCTTTCAGGAAAGGTCTGGGTTACCACTCCCACGCGGATCATCCTGAAAACCACGCTCTCAAGGATCGAAACTCTTTCCTCAAGTCTTTCGATCATCAGTAAGGCACCACCTTTCGGATTTTGACTCTCACGGTGTAGCCTGAAGAGGAGACCCGGTGCTCGGCCTCCTCCACGACCCACACCCCATCGTAAGCCCCGAAGCCCGAAAGCTCGATGTTAAGACCCCCGAGAATCCCCGGATAACCCACCATCACCACTTCTCCGGAAAGCTCTACGCGGTTTTTGCGGCGAAGTTCGGCCCGCGCCCGGCGCTCGGCTTCCGCCAGGGACTCCACCCGCCCGTTCACCTTGAGCACGTGCCCTACTTTTGGAGCCCCCTCCGGTTCAAACCGATACACCTTCTCGCTTTTGGTCTCCGGGTCCCAGTAGCGCACCTCGCAGGCCCGATAAACCTCAAAGCTTTTGCCGCGAAAGCTGTAGGAGATGATCCAGGATACCCCACGGGAAACCTTAAAAGCCGGGGCCTTGCCATCAAAGCTCTTTCCCTCATAAAGAATCAGCTTCTCCTCCGCCACTTTCACCTGAAAACCGTGAGCCTCGCAAAGCCTTTTAAGGAAGGAAAGGTCGGACTCCTCCCGCTGATCCACCCGCTTGAAAGTTACATCCTCCCCCTCAAAGAAAAGCTGAAGCCCGTGCCCTGAGGCTATGTCCTGAGCGATGGTTCTGAGGGATACGTTCTCCCAGGCCCGCGTGCGCTTCTCCAGTCGAAGGGCCGTGGTGGTAAGCGCCGAGACCGCTTTCACCCTTACCTCGTCCGGCGGCCCGGAAAACTCCACCTCGTCCACGGTAAACATTCCGCACCGCAGGGTCTGCACTCCACCCGGTCCGAACCAGTCTAGAGCCCGGATCTCGGCGGAAAGCCTTCCGCCCCTCTCCATCATCCAGGGGCCCTGGAAGAGCCGATCCCGATCCTCGAAGACCACTTCCAGGGCATCAGCTTTTCCATGCGCGAAGTCCCGATAGACCAGGGACTTCACATAAGGAGACACCTCCCTGGTGATGTCTTTTCCTTCATAGGTTAGCCCTATTTCCGCTCGTCTTACCTTTTCCAAGGCGGAAGCACCTCTGGGGCGCTTACGGTCTCGATCTCAGGAACTGCAAGCTCAATCCCTTCGGGAAAAAACACGGTTTCCCGGTGTTCGGGGTTGGCCTCCATGAGTTTCACGAAAAGTTTCTCGTTTCCCCAGAGCTTTTTGGCGATCACATCCCAGGTGTCTCCCTGTACGGTGCGATATTTTTCAGGCATAGGAGAGCCTCCGCTCCTCCCACAGGATCTCCTCAAGCATTCTTCTTAAGCGGTCCCGTTCCTCGGCAAGCGTGCGAGAGACGGCCTCGCGGACCGCGGAAGGAGCGTCTCCCCCCACGGTTATCCTTGGAGAAAAATTTACTGTGATGGTCACCGGGGCGGTTTTCGCCGAAAGCCCCTTCGGCTCGGCCCCGGAGAGAACTCTTATTATTCTTTCTAGGTGCTCGAAAACGGGAAAACTCTCCCCCTCAAGGGCGTAACGCACGCGGCCCACGAGATCCGGCACCGCGGGAAGACGTAGTTTGGCGGACACGGCTTGGCTGAGACGCTCCGCGGCGTCCACGGCTCTTGCCGGGGAAAGACCTTCGGCGAAGGTTTTCACCAGCCCCGGCCCGCTGCGATCAAGCGCCGCAAGCGGCCCCTCCTTGGCCGGAGAGAAAGGCAGGAACCGCCGAACCCTCTCGGCTACACTCTTTATGGCCCGCACCGGCTCGGCCGCGGCCGAGAGTATTCCTTTCGCAAGACTTGATACCAGCCTCCGTCCGGCCACGGTGAGATCAATATGAAACAGCTTCTCCGCCAAGGCGTGAATAAGCTTCAGGGGGCCTATCACCGGCATGAAGTAGGTGGCGACTCCGGCGAAACGTTTGAAGGTTTCCCAGGCCTGAACCGCTCCAGCCTTAATCTTTTCCCATCCCGCAACGAGTTTTCCCTTCACCCAATCCCAGTGCCGGGCGATGAGATACACGGCGGCCGCGGCTCCGGCGATGGCAAGCCCCCAGGGACTGGCGACAAGGGCCAGATTGAAGGCCCGAGCCGCGGCGGTGGCTCTCGCAAAAAGTCCTGGAAGCGCCGAAAGCCCGGTGCGCAATTGCGCGGCCGAAAAGGCTCCAAGGGCCCTCACCCCTCCCCAGAGGGAAAGGGTGTAGGCTTTAACCGCGGTGGCCGTCCGAAAGACCGCAAGACGCCATCCGGAAAGCTCTCCCGCAAGCTCTGCGCCCCGAAAGGCGAGAAGGGCAACCCTGGCTCCTTCAATCCCGGCCCGGAAACGGTAGAAAAGCTCCCCCAGCCCACCGAGGACAAACTT
>JALWCD010000113.1:0-7706 GCA_027036915.1 Thermodesulfatator sp.
TGGCAGCCCCACGATGAGGACTGGAAGCTGCCTTCGAACTGGAAGGAGATCATACTGAACGCCATCAGGGATCGGATGGAGCGCTTCCGGTCCTTTAAGCTTTTCATGGATATTTGTGTGCGCTGCGGGGCCTGTGCGGACAAGTGCCATTTCTTTCTGGGAACGGGGGATCCCAAAAACATGCCGGTGCTGCGGGCCGAGCTTCTGCGTTCGGTGATCAAGGGGGAATTCACCCGGAGCGGAAAACTTTTCGGGAGACTGGCTGGGGCCCGCAAGCTCACGGAGGATGTAATCAAGGAATGGTTCTACTACTATTATCAATGTACCGAATGCCGGCGGTGTTCGGTGTTCTGCCCTTACGGGATCGACACCGCGGAGATCACCATTCTGGCCCGGGAGATCCTGCACGAGATCGGGGTAAACATCAACTGGATTCTTGAGCCGGTGCGTAATTCGGCCTTCATCGGGAACCATATTGGTCTTCAGCCCCATACCATTCAGGAGAACATAGAGTTCCTTCTGGACGACATTGAGGAGATCACCGGGATCCGGCCGGAGGTACCCATCAACAAGAAGGGGGCGGAGATCCTCTTCGTGACGCCCTCGGCGGATTTCTTTGCCGATCCCGGTATTTACACCTTCATGGGCTATGTCCTTCTCTTCCATTATCTGGGGCTGGACTGGACGCTTAGCACCTACGCCGCCGAGGGTGGAAACTTCGGGCTCTTTACCTCGCACGAGATGATGCGGAAACTGCACGCCAAGATCTATCACGAGGCCGAGCGCCTCAAGGTGAAGTGGATCCTGGGTGGAGAGTGCGGGCACATGTGGCGGGTGGTGCACCAGTACGAGGACACCATGCTGGGGCCGGCCCCCAAGAATCTGGAGGTGCCCAAATCTCCCATTACGGGGACGGTCTTCGAGCACGCCAGGAGCACCAAGATGGTGCATATCTGTGAGTTTACGGCGGACCTCATCGCCCACGGTAAACTGGAACTCGATCCCAGCCGCAACGATCACATAGTGGTGACCTTCCACGATTCCTGCAACCCCTCGCGGGCCATGGGAATCTTTGAGGAACCCCGTTTCATCCTGAAACAGGTCTGTAACAACTTTTACGACATGCCCGAGAATACCATTCGGGAGAAGACCTTCTGCTGCGGCAGCGGTTCGGGGCTCAACACGGACGAATACATGGAGATGCGGATGCGGGGAGGTTTCCCGCGGGCCAACGCCGTGGAGTATGTGCATGAAAAACACGGGGTCAATATGCTGGCCTGTATCTGCGCCATTGACCGGGCCGTGCTTCCTCCGCTTATGAATTACTGGGTGCCCGGGGTGCAGGTCTGCGGGGTACACGAACTGGTGGGCAACGCCCTGGTTATCCCGGGCGAAAAGAAAAGGACCACGGATTTGCGGTTTCAGCCCTTAAAAGGAACAGAGGAGGCTTAAGATGTATAACAGCGACAAGGTGATTCCGGGGATAATTATCTTCGTCCTTTTCGTAACGCTGCCCATCTGGTGGAACCATGGTAAGACGGTGGCTGCGCCTCAGCCGGAGCTACCCCAGGGACGCTGTGTGGAATCCAGGGCCTATATGCGCTCCCACCACATGCAGATCCTGAACGACTGGCGGAATAAGGCCATTCGAGACGGGATGCGGGTTTACACCGCTTCGGATGGGGCCCGTTTCTGGATCGGTCTTCAGGGAGGTTGTATGAAGTGTCATCAGGATAAGAGCAAATTCTGTGACCGGTGTCACGAATTTGCGGCGGTGAAACCTTACTGCTGGCATTGTCATATTCCTCCGGAGACGAAGGAATTTGAGGAACCCCGGCCCTCGAAACTTCTCAAGCTCTTTGGCATTCCGGAGAAACTGGGAGAATCCGGAAAGGTAGAGGCCGAGGAAACCTATCATCACGCGGAGCATTGAGAATTCAGGGGAGGAGGAAAGAAAACATGGATAGAAGAAAGTTTCTCAAACTGGCAGGTCTTTCAGCTACTCTGGCCGGTGGAGTACCCGGTTTTCTTAACCGAGAGGTCAAGGCCCGGTCTTATACACCTCCTCCCGGGGCCCTTACGGCCCGGCGCTGGGGGTTGGCTATTGATATCAAGAAATGCTGGGAAGAGCCTCACTGTAACGATTGCATCAAGGCCTGTCATGCGGTGCATAACGTACCGGATATTCCGGACAGGAAGAAGGAGATCAAATGGATCTGGAAGGATGAGTTTGAACATGCTTTTCCTGAACAGCCCAATGAATTTAATAACATTCTTTTCACCCATAAACCTTTCCTGCTCCTCTGTAACCACTGTAAGAATCCACCCTGTGTGAGGGTCTGTCCCACGCAGGCCACCTTCAAGCGGGAAGACGGCATCGTGATGATGGATTATCACCGCTGTATCGGTTGTCGTTTCTGTATGGCGGCCTGTCCCTTCGGGGCGCGGAGTTTCAACTGGGTGGATCCCAGACCCTATATCAAAGAATTCAATCCGGAATTTCCCACCCGGATGAAGGGCGTGGTGGAGAAGTGTCTTTTCTGTTACGAGAGGCTTGAGAAAGGACAGATTCCGGCCTGTGTGGAGGCCTGCAAGCGGAAGGCCCTGATCTTTGGGGACCTTGAGGACGAGAATTCCGAGCTGGTAAGGCTCCTTAAATCGCGTTTTTCTATTCGCCGGAAGGCCGAGCTCGGTACCGAGCCCTCGGTCTTCTATTTGATTTAAGGATCAAAAACCAGTTGGTGAGGGGTGAGTCATGTTAGAGAAGGCTTTGGTGGGTAGCAGAAAATACTGGTTATGGGTGGCTTTTCTGGGGTTGCTGATCCTGGTGGGTTTTCTGGCTTTCCTGGCCCAGCTTGAGTACGGCCTGGGGATTACCGGTATGAGCCGGGATGTCTCCTGGGGTTTCTATGTAGCGCAGTTCACCTTCCTGGTGGGGGTGGCGGCTTCGGGTGTGATGGTGGTCCTGCCCTACTATCTCCACAATCACAAGGTCTTCGGGCCGGTGACGATCTTCGGGGAGTTTCTGGCCATTGCGGCGGTAATCATGTGTCTTCTTTTCATCATCGTGGACATCGGACAGACGCACCGGCTCTTTAACGTTCTCCTCCATCCTACCCCCCATTCCATGCTCTTTTATGACATGATCGTGCTGAACGGCTATCTGGCGCTCAACGTGATCTGCGGCTGGGCGGCCCTTCACGGGGAATACAAGGGCACACACTATCCCAGGTGGGTCAAACCCTTCATCTATCTTTCCATTCCGTGGGCCTTTAGCATTCACACCGTGACGGCCTTCCTCTACGCCGGTCTTCCTGGGCGCCACTTCTGGCTTACGGCGGTGATGGCCCCCAGGTTCCTGGCCTCGGCTTTCTGTTCCGGGCCGGCGCTCCTTCTCATCGCCATCCTCATCGCCCAGAAGGTCTCCAAATTCCGGGTGGAGGCCAGGGCCATCGACACTTTAAGTAAGATCATCACCTATGCCCTTCTGGCCAACATTTTCCTCTTCGGCTGCGAGCTTTTTACGGCCTTCTACAGCAATATTCCGGGACACATGGCTCCTATTGTATATCTCTTCAAGGGCCTTCATGGACACACCGAGTGGGTAATCTTCATGTGGACGGCCTGGCTTCTCATGGCCGGTGCGGCTCTGATTCTGGTCATCCCGCCCCTGCGGCGTAATGTGACCACGCTGGTTCTGGCCTGCATCATGCTCTTCATCGGAGCCTGGATCGACAAGGGCATCGGGCTTCTCACCGGTGGTTTTACGCCCACACCCTTTGAGACCATCACCCCCTATCGGCCCACCGTTCCGGAGCTGCTCATTTCCCTGGGGATCTGGGCCACGGGTTTTCTGGTGATGACGGTGCTTTTCAAGATTGCCATAGCGGTAAAAGAAGCCCGAGCGGCCTGAGAGTTTTTAGCCTAAATGTATGTCACGTCCTTCCACGCCCGGAGATCGTTCCTCTCCGGGCGTTTTTCTTTTTGCACCTTCCGGGATTTGAAGCTAAAGTAGGTTCGGGATGACGAAAGGATTATCGTCGATACCCCGGATAGTGGTGGCGGCCCAGAAAGGCGGGGCCGGGAAGACCCTTTTTACCATCGGTTTGTTAAGGGTTCTTACCCGCCGGGGGTTGCGGCTGGCACCCTTCAAAAAGGGGCCGGATTACATCGATGCCGGCTGGCTTGCCCGGGCCTCGGGAGCCCCCTGTCGCAATCTGGACCCCTTCCTGATGAATGAGGATCAGATCCTCAGGATCTTTTCCCTGGGGGCCCGTTCCGCGGATATGGCCGTGATCGAAGGCAACCGGGGACTTTTCGACGGAGTCGATCTTGAGGGGTCCTGCAGCACCGCCAGACTGGCCCGGTTGCTTAAGGCCCCGGTGATTCTGGTCCTGGACTGCACCAAGGTCACGCGGAGCCTTGCGGCCCTGGTTCAGGGCTTTCAGGCCTTCGAGGAGGGAGTGAGTATCCGGGGGGTGGTTCTCAATCGGGTGGCCCGTCCCCGACACGAGAACATCATTACCCGATCCATCGAGCACTATACCGGGGTTCCGGTCTTGGGGGCTTTACCCAGAATAAAGTTTCCCTTTCCCGAAAGACATCTGGGGCTCATCCCCTGGCAGGAGTACCAGGCCGAGGGAGACCTTTTTGCTATCCTTGAGGAAACCCTGCTTAAGAGTCTGGATCTGGATCGTCTGCTGGCACTAGCGCGGGAGGCGGAACCGCTTGCGCTTCGCGAGGAAGCCCTCTGGCCTTCCTCGGGGGAGCTTGCGGGGGTGAAGATAGGGGTCATCCGCGATCGGGCCTTTCAGTTTTACTATCCGGAGAATCTTGAGGCCCTGGAGGCCTTGGGGGCGGACCTGATTTTCATCGATGCCCTGAAAGACCGGCGGCTTCCAGAGATCCAGGCCCTTTATATCGGAGGGGGGTTCCCGGAGACTCAGGCCGAGGTCCTTTCCGAAAACCGTTCCTTTCTTCAGGATCTCCGGGAGGCCGGAGAGGAGGGTTTACCCATTTACGCCGAGTGTGGCGGTTTGATGTATCTGGGGGAGACCGTTTCCTGGAAAGGGCGCAGCTATCCCCTCTGCGGGCTGCTGCCCATCGAATTCGAGGTTCACGAACGTCCGGTGGGCCACGGTTACGCGGTGGTCCGGGTGGGGGCGGAGAATCCCTTTTATCCCGTGGGGAGCCTCCTTCAGGGGCATGAATTTCATTATTCCCGGCCCAGGATCAGGGACCCGCGGAGGGTGCGTCTGGTCCTTGAGGTGGAGCGGGGCTTCGGTTTTGACGGAGAAAAAGACGGAGCGGTTTACAAAAGGGTCTTCGGCACTTATACTCATGTCCACGTGGTAAGCACCCCGCTCTGGTTGGAGGGCATGGTCAGAGCCGTCCAGGAGAAAGATGCGGGGAGGCCTTGGGGTAGAGCCCTCTCCCTATCCGGAGGGGTAAGCAAATCCCATTTCAAAATCTAAAAAAGGAGGTTGGTTATGTTCGAGATCACCATCAACTACGACACCTGTGATGCGGATCAGGAGTGCATCAACGCTTGTCCGGCCCAGGTCTACGACGAGGGTGAGGACGGCAAGCCGGTGGTGGCCCGTCCGGAGGATTGTCTGGGGTGTGAGACCTGCGTGGAAGTCTGTCCCACGGGCTCCATCACGGTCCAGGAGGTCTAGAAAATCTTGCGGGGGGCTTAAGCCCCCCGGTCTGCTTGCGTTTTGTATTTAGCGCGCAAACGTACTCCGCAGGGTTTTCAGTATTTTTTAAGAGTTTCCGTAAAGAGCGGTCCCTTCTGGCAGGCCCGCGATCTTCTCTGTCTGGGAAACGACCCTTCGGTTTATATTCGTTATCCCGGAGGTCGGTCTTTTTATGTGGCCGAGGAACTGGTGGAGGCCCTGCGAGAAAAGGGTATCGAGACCGACCAGTGGGAACTGGAGGAGATCTTTTTCCGGTTCGTGAAACCGGAGCTTCGGGAGTATCTAAAGCCCTATGTGGACCGTTCCAGGAAACAGAGTGCCCGCCTGGGACGCGAGGAACAACTCCGGGTTCAGGCCGAACTACACCCCTTTGACCGGCGACGTCTCATTTTTCTCAAACTCGGTGGGGGACGCGGGGAGGCCCTTCTCAGAAGGCCTCTTCCTTTTCTCAATCAATTACGGGACAAGAGCCGGGACGAGATCGAACAACTCCTTTGGGATTATGAGGACCGGTTGAGGCCCCGGGAGGTGATCCCCTATCTCTATCACGCCTTTGCTCTGTGGGAGTATTTTCCGGGGGCCCTTACCCGTTACGTTCCAGAAGCCCGTCTGCAGGAGGAACTGGACGAGGCCTTACTTGAGGCCATCTGTCAGGTGGCCCGGGATGAGGCCTACCGCATGGGTCTGGGGGAGGAAGAGGTCCTCCGGGAGTATCTTTCCCGGTATGTCATTCTTTATTTTGACACCACGGAGGCGCAGCGCCGGTTTTTCGAGGAACGACAGAGCGGATCCTGGGCCCGGCGGGAGAGCCTGACCCGCGCGGCCCGCTACTTTGGGCTCTCCCCCGAGGCCCTTCAACGTATGTCCCGGAAAGAGCTATTGCGTCTCTTCCGGGAGCGGGCCAAAAAACTTCACCCGGACCGGGGCGGCGACAAAGAAGCCTTCATCCTCCTGCGCAGGGTCTTCGAGGAGGTGATGGAGGCCCTGGGATATCGTCGGCGGGGCTAGAATTCTTCAAGCTCAAGGCCCTCCTTTTTAGCGAGCTCCACAAGGGCCTTCCGATAGGCCTCGTAAGCCTTCTCCCCCCAGAGGACCATGCGTACCAGCCGGGGACTTTCGTTTTCCTTAAGGAAGGAAAGGATGGTCTTTAAAGCTATGGGTGCGGCTTCCTCGAGGGGATAACCGTAGGCCCCGGTGGAAAGAGAGGGAAAGGCCACGGACGCAAGATTGAGTTCTCTTGCGCGCTTGAGGGACTCTCGATAGGCGCTGGCCAGAAGGTCAGCCTCTCCACTCCGGCCGTCGCGATAGATGGGGCCCACCGCATGAATGACGTAACGGGCCTTGAGCTGCCCGGCTCCGGTCACCACGGCCTGACCGGTGGGGCAGCCGCCGATCCTTCGGGCTTCCTCCGCGATAGAGGGGCCGCCCCGACGATGAATGGCTCCGTCCACTCCCCCTCCGGGAATGAGACGCTCGTTGGCCGCGTTTACGATGGCATCCGTGTCCTGTTCGGTTATATCTCCCATGATCAGTTCCAGGGTCTTGTCCCCCAGACGGATCCTCACCCCCATGTGACACCTCCTGGTGTTTGATTGGGCCTTTTTCCTTATAATATAATCCGGAATATGCGGTGTTTCGGAAGCCTGGAAGTTCTAGGGCGTCGGATAATCCTGATCCTCGAAAAAGGGGCCCTGGTGAGGGTCATTCTGGGGGAGAGGAATCCTCTCTCCCTTCCCCCGGCTCCCCGGGAAAGGCTTGAGCCCTTTTTCGCGGAGTTCCAGGCCTATTTCGAGGGCCGGAAGGCTTATCCCGACTGTCCCTTCAGGCTCAAAGTATCGGCTCTGGCGGAGAGGTGCCTTCGGACTCTGAGGGAGATCCCCCGGGGAGAGGTTCGGACCTACGGCTGGCTGGCCCGACGGGTGGGGCGGCCCGGGGCCGCCCGGGCTATGGGCCGGATCCTGGCCCGAAATCCCCTGCCCATCCTCTTTCCGTGTCATCGTATCGTGG
>JALWCD010000113.1:7716-8503 GCA_027036915.1 Thermodesulfatator sp.
GATTCCTCCTCGAACTGGAAGGCCGGGATATGACACTTTCGTCACATTTTTGACATCCGGGGTGGATTCGGCCCGGGAAGTGGTTACCGAAATTCATGGTATGATGTTTGCATGAAAATTTACCGTGAAGGAGGGCGAAAATGGCCGAGGAAGAAAAGAAGGGTGGCGGAAAGAAGCTTCTGATTTTCATCGTGATAGGGGTGGTTCTTCTGGTTGGGGCCGGGGTGGCGGCTTATTTTCTTCTTTTTTCCAAGCCGGCTCCACCTCCGGAGGAGGAACAGCAGGCGGAGCCCGAGCCTCCCAAGCCTGAGGTGGGCCCTTTTCTGCAGCTTAATCCCTTCGTGGTCAATCTGGCGGATCCCACCGGGCGGCGATACCTCCGGGTAAAGATCGCCCTGGAACTCAAGGACGATCAAGCCCTCTCCGAGGCCAACAACCGCATCCCCCAGATTAACGACACCATCATTATGGTCCTTTCTTCCAAGACGGTGGAGGAGGTCCTGGCCCCGGAAGGTAAATCCGAGCTACGTTTTGAGATCCTGAACAAGCTCAATCAACTTCTCGGTCCGGGCAAGGTCCGGGGAGTTTATTTCACGCAATTCGTGGTGCAGTAATGGATAAGGTCCTGACCCAGGAAGAAATAGACGCCCTGCTTTCAGGGCTGGAAGGCGGGGAGGTTGATACCACTCCCGAGCCCCCCAAGGAGGAGGGGGTTCGACCTTTTGACTTTCGACATTACTCGGTCTCCACCCGGATCAAGATTCCGGGCTTTGAGGTTATCAACGAA
>JALWCD010000113.1:8513-9998 GCA_027036915.1 Thermodesulfatator sp.
ATCAACGAACACCTGGCCAGGGGACTTCGGATGGGTTTTTCCACCATTCTGAGGGAAATCGTGGAGGTTAACAGTGAACCCATCCAGATGGAAAGGTTTCGGGATTTTTTGAATCGTATCCCTGTGCCCACTTCCATCCATATCTTCCGGCTGGAGCCCCTGCGGGGACAGGCCCTGCTGGTGATCGACGCTCCGCTGGTCTTTGCCTTTGTGGAACGATTTCTGGGGGGAGGGGAGCGAAAACTCATCAAGGTGGAAGGCCGGGAGTTCACCACCATCGAGCAGCGCCTCATCCGGCGGGTGGTGGATCATATCTTTCAGGAGCTTGAGCGGGCCTGGAAGGGGATCCAGCCGGTGAAGGCCAAATACGTGCGGGGAGAGGTCAATCCCCAGTTCGCCCGGGTCCTTCAGCCCGAGGAGATCGTGGTGGTATGTAACTTCGAGGTGGACATCGAGGGCATCACTGGTAAGATCGCCTTCTGTTACTCCTTCGGGACCCTTCAGCCCATCAAAAGCAAGCTTTACGCTCCCTATCAGGTGGAGGAGACCACCGATCCCTACTGGCAAAAGCAGCTGGAGGAGATCGTTTTCTCCGCGGAGGTGGAACTCAAGACTTATCTGGGGCACGCCAGCCTTAAGGTTCGAGATCTCCTTTCCCTCGAACCCGGTGACGTCCTGGTGCTGGAGGAAAAAGTGGACGAGCCCCTTACGGTCACCATTGAGGGCCTACCCAAGATCAGAGGGGAATTGGGGGTTTATCGAAAGTACAAGGCCGTCAGGGTTCAGGAGTTTGTTCAGGTTAAAGAATAGGGAAGCTAGGAGGCCGTCATGAGCGAAGAGCTCAAGGAAGAAGCTCAGGGGCAGGAGCAAGAAGGACAGGAGGATCTTCTTCAGGGAGCTTCCGAGGCTGCGGAGGAAACCCCGCAGGAAAAGGCCGGGGCCGAGAAAGGCGAGGCCCAAGGAGAGGGGGCCTCGGAAGAGGATCTTATGGCCATGTGGGAGGAGGCCCTCAAGGAGGCCGGAGGAGGTGGCGCGGAAGAGGGCGGCCCTCCGGAGAGCGAAAAAGAGGCCCCGGAAAGCGAGCCGGTGGAGGTAAGTGCCCCGGAACTCAAAGAGTTCAAGGAAGCCCCTGCGGAGGGACCTCATCCGGACCTGGAGTTTATCCTGGATATTCCGCTTGAGGTCTGGGTGGAGATCGGACGGACCAAGATGGTGATCAACGATCTCCTGAAACTCACACAGGGATCTATTATCGAGCTCAACAAGATGGCCGGGGAGCCGGTGGAGATATACGTCAACGGTAAACTCATGGGGCGGGGTGAGGTGGTGGTGGTGAACGATCGCTTCGGGGTGAGGCTTACGGAGATCCTGAGTCCCCAGGAAAGGATTCGTAAGCTGGGGGAACATTGATGCCCGCGGCCCTCTACCTCAAGGTGCTGGGAGCCACCTGTCTGGTTCTGGGACTCTTTCTGGTGACCTTTTATC
>JALWCD010000114.1:0-2498 GCA_027036915.1 Thermodesulfatator sp.
GGCCCGGGTTTCCCGCAGAAGGGCCTGATGCCCCAGATGGATCCCGTCGAAATTACCCAGGGTCCCCACCGGATTCCTGAGTTTCAGGGGAAAATCCCGGGGCTGATAGATCTTCATCTAAAGATGGGCCCTGATGGTCTCCAGGAAACGATCGAAAAGATAAACCGCATCGTGAGGGCCGGGAGCGTTTTCCGGATGATACTGCACGGAAAAGGCCGGGATCTCCCGATGCCGGATCCCCTCCAGGGTGCCGTCGTTGAGATTTATGTGCGTGACCTCTACCTCCGGGGGAAGTTCCTCGGCCCGAACGCAGAAACCGTGGTTCTGGGAGGTAATCTCTATGCGTCCGGTGGTGAGGTCCTTCACCGGATGGTTGGCCCCCCGGTGTCCGAACTTGAGCTTGTAGGTGGAGGCTCCCAGGGCCTGCCCCAGCATCTGATGCCCCAGGCAGATGCCGAAGAGGGGTCTTTTTCCGAGAAGTTTTTTCACCGTCTCCACCACGTAAGGGACCGCGGCCGGATCTCCGGGGCCGTTGGAGAGGAATATGCCGTGGGGATCTGCGGCCAGAATCCTTTCCGCGGGGGTTTCCGCCGGAAAGACCACGCACTCGCACCCCCGCTCTTCAAAGAGCCGGAGCTGATTGAGTTTCAGCCCGCAGTCAAGGACCGCGATCCGGATCCGGTCCTCCCCGGAAAACTCCGAGACCCCTTCCTCCATCCTCCCGGCCCGCCAGCGATAGGGCCTCCGGCAGGTCACCTCCCGAACCAGATCGCGCCCCACCAGCCCCGGACTCTCCTTGACCCGCTCCAGAAAGCGCTTGGGGTCCAGGTCCTCGGTGGTGATCCCGGCCTTCATGGCCCCGAAGAGCCTCACGTGGCGGGTTAAGGCCCGGGTATCTATGCCCTCCACCGCCAGCACCCCGTTTTCGGAAAGCCACTCCGCCAGAGATTTTTCCGCCCGAAAGTTGCTATAGTGCGGCTGATACTCCCGCACCACGAAGGCCTCCACCTGGATGGCCAGGCTCTCCGAATCCTCGGAGTTCACCCCGTAGTTTCCGATCAGGGGATAGGTCATGGCCACGATCTGACCTTTATAGGAGGGGTCGGTAAGGATCTCCTGATAGCCGGTCATGGCGGTATTAAAGACCATCTCCCCGAAAGCCTCTCCCGGACCGGTAAAGGACCAGCCCCAGAAGTGCGTACCGTCCTCCAGCATGACCAAAGCTCTGGGTCCCTTTTTACGCGCCAACTCTGACCTCCTCCGAAGTCTTTTCCGGTGAAGGGCCCATCTTTCGGCCCTCCGGGACTTCACCGGCTACCGTCTTTTCCGTCCGAGCCTGCGAAAGGAGATAGGCCCGGATAAAGGGTTCAAGCTCTCCGTCCAGAACCGCTTCCACGTTACCGGTCTCATAACCGGTCCGATGGTCCTTGACCAGCCGATAAGGTTGCAGGATGTAAGAACGAATCTGACTCCCCCAGGCGATCTCCTTCTTCTCACCCATGAGTTGGGCCTTCTTTTCCTCCAGTTTGCGAAGTTCAAGCTCATAGAGACGGGCCTTGAGGATCTTGAGAGCCATGGCCTTGTTGAGATGCTGGCTGCGCTCGTTCTGACAGGTGACCACGATGCCGGTGGGAAGATGGGTGATGCGCACCGCGGTCTCGGTCTTGTTTACGTGTTGCCCGCCGTGTCCCGAGGCCCGCATGGTCTCTATGCGTAAATCCTCCGGCCGGATCTCGATCTCGATGTTCTCCTCGATCTCGGGGATGACCGTGACCGAGGCAAAGGAGGTGTGCCGCCTTCCGCTGGCGTCAAAGGGCGAAATTCTCACCAGACGGTGCACCCCCTTTTCGGCCTTGAGATAACCGTAAGCGTAAGGCCCCTCCACCACGAAGGTTACGTATTTGAGACCGGCCTCCTCCCCGGAGAGGAGATCCACCACCCGTACCCGATAACCCTTCCCTTCCGCCCAGCGGGTGTACATGCGCAGGAGCATCTCTACCCAGTCCTGAGCCTCGGTGCCCCCGGCTCCAGCATGGATGGTCACGATGGCGTTTGAGGGATCGTGTTCCCCGGAAAGAAGAACCCGCAACTCCTCCTCCGCCAGGGCCTTCTCCAGTTCCGCAAGCCCGGCCTTGACCTCCCTCAGGGTCTCCTCGTCCTCTTCCTCCACCGCCAGCTCGAATAGGACCTTCAGGTCCTCCATCTTCTGGGTCAATTTCTCCCACTGGGAAAGAAGATCCAGCAGACGGGACCTTTCCCGGAGAACCTCCCTTGAGCCGGACGAATCCCAGAAACCGGGTTTCAGGATTTCCTTTTCCAGGCTCTCCAGACGGGCCTTGAGGGCGGCCGGGTCAAAGACACCTCCTTAACTCGGAAAATCTATCTTCAAGCCTTTCCAGCTCGGCCTTTACCTCCGAAGGCTGCAGGGCCACGGTTTTCATAGGTCGCCTCCTAAGCTTTGGCTATCATGGCTCGCATAAGGTCCGCCGCGTTCTCGG
>JALWCD010000114.1:2508-3070 GCA_027036915.1 Thermodesulfatator sp.
TTCTCTTCTGTGCATTGTGCCTGTAGAACTTCTGTATCAAGATTGAAGACCTCCCGTTTGATCTCGGTGGCCAGAAGATCGTTTTCGTGCTCCCGTCTCCGGATGTCCCTCACGATCTCCTTGGCGTCCTGCCGGGAAAGGTCATCCCCCCTTTCGATATAGCTCTTGGACTTTTCGATCAGGGGCACCAGGTATTCCGCGGTCTTCACGTTTTCCTCAAGCAACCGAAGGATCTGCCGGGCCACTTCCTCGGGGACGGCCACCTGTTTGAAGGTCAGCCATTTGAGGATGTCCTCCGCGGCGTCCGCCACGGCATCCTGCTCCTTCAAAAAGAGAAAAAGTTCGAACTTGTCCACCGGGGTGATGATGCCATAGGGAAGGTGCCCCCGGATGTTCTGCTTGAGTCGATCGGCCTCCCTTTCGATGGCGATGATATCCTCGGAAATCTCCTTCAGGCGGTCGAGGTTTTTATGAAAGTAAGCCTCAAGGGCCAGGGGCAAACGTTCCGTACACTCGATGACCAGCCGGGCATGCTTCTCAAGAAGTTCAAAGAGATCCGGTC
>JALWCD010000115.1 GCA_027036915.1 Thermodesulfatator sp.
GTTTCGGGTGGCCCTTTCGGAATGCCCCAACGCCTGCTCCCGGATCCACATCGCGGACTTTGCCGTGCATGGCCGGATCCTGCTCGAGACGGAACCCGGACTCTGCAGTTTCTGCGAATCCTGTCTGGAGGTCTGCGAGGAGGAGGCCCTCACGCTCTCCGAAGCCGGTCCTCTGGTGAACGAGGAGCGATGTGTGGCCTGCGGGGCCTGTGTAAGGATCTGTCCCACCGGGGCGCTTGCGGAAAAGGCCCGGGGCTGGCGGGTGCTGGTGGGGGGGAAACTCGGTCGTCGGCCGCGGCTGGCCACCGAACTGGTAGCCTTTACCGACGAAGAAGGGGTGATCGAGGCCTTAAAGAGGGTCCTTAAGGTCTTCCGGGCGGAGAACCGGCGCGGAGAAAGACTGGGGGCCATCATCGAACGGCTGGGCTGGGAAAACTTCAGGAAAAGAGTTCTTCGAGAAAGAGAATGACCTCCTCCGGAAGTTTCCGGGCCCACATGATGTGGACGTAGGTCCCGTCCTCTCTAACCCTTACCTCCCGGCTGAGACCTATTAGACCCAGGTTTAGCGCGAGATCCCTCTCCGGGTTCTCAAGGCTTCCGCGAAGATAGAGCGGAAAGGTCTCCTTCTCAAAAGAAAGCGTCTTTCGGGTATAGACGCAGGCTCCACCCCGGGAAAGATCCCGAAGGGTAAAGATCTGTCCCGAAGAGGCCATGATCTTTTCGAATTCCTCCACCAGGCTCTCGTTCTCGTCTATGATGAGGTCGTAGACGTAGCCTTTCTTCAGGTGCCCCGGGGACTCCCGGGAGAGATTGGTGTCCCGGAGAAGGAAATATTTCCCGGAAATAAGGGCCTCAAAAAGTTCCACCGGAAGAGTCGAAAAGAAGATGACCCTCTCGCCGGGCACCTTCAGCCGGGATTCGACCCGGGGGTTCACAAAGTCGATCTGGACCAGATTTCCGGCCGTCTGCCGCACGATCCCCTGCAGGACATAACGGGCCGCGGAGGTGGCTATCACCACCAGGAGGTTTTCCCGGGGCTCAAGCCGGGGAACCTCTTTTACGAAGGCCAGAAGGGCGGCCCGGGAGGTGGCCTTCTTGAGGGTCGCCGGAAAGACCCGACCGTTATGGAAAACCAGAAGCAGCCTCTTTCCGGAAAGGACCTCCTTCTTTAAAGACCCGGGCAAGCGATCCAGGGAATTGATCTGCAGGTTCTTCTTGTAAAGGGTCTCACGGAGATAGGCAGGCAACGCGATCTTCTCGGGCATCTCCGGCTCCTTTCAGGAGTCTTGCAAAAAGGGGCATCTCCAGTCCGTAGCGTTTAAGGAGGTCCTCATCCAGCAGGACTTCCTCGGGAGATCCAGAAAAAACCACCCGTCCCCGGTAAAGAAGGACCACCCGGTCGGCCACCTCGTAGGCCAGTTCGAGATCGTGGGTGGCCAGGACCTTGGTTTCGGCTAGCCCCCGCATAAGCTCGACGAACTGCCTTCTGGCCCGGGGATCAAGATTGCTGGTGGGCTCGTCCAGAAGCAATACCCGGGGTTTCATGGAAAGCACGGTGGCCAGGGCCGCCCGGCGTTTTTCCCCAAAACTCAGGTGATGGGGGCTTCTTTCCTCAAACCCCTTAAGTCCCACCCGGTCAAGGGCCTCCCGCACCCGACGGGCCACTTCCTCCTCCAGAAGGCCCATCTGTCGGGGACCGAAGGCCACGTCCTCAAAGACCGTGAGGGAGAAGAGCTGGTCGTCGGGGTCCTGAAAGAGAAAACCTATCTCCAGGCGTCGGGGATCCCCGAGACCCTGCAGGGGTCTTCCCCGGTAGAGTATCCGGCCTTCGGGTTTTAAGAGACCGGCCAGGGAGAGGAGCAGGGTGGACTTGCCCGCTCCGTTCGGCCCCAGGATGACCAGGGCCTCCCCTTCGAAGACCTCCAGATCCAGGCCGCAAAGGGCCTCCCGACCCTCGGGATAACGGTAGCGAAGCCCCCTGACCTCGAAAACCTTTTCCATTCTGCCCTATTCTAGCCCTCTGCCGGCCGGAGGCCAAGATGGCGGGGGTTTCCTTTCGTTTCTCTTCGGGCTAAGCTTGGGGACATGAAGCGCATCCTCATCGTGGGGGCCGGCGAAGTAGGTTATTACTTGGCCGAAAGGCTCTCGGCCGAGGGACACCACGTGGTGGTGGTGGACACCGACCCCGAAAAGATCAGGCGTCTGGAGAAACTGAACGTCCTTACGGTCAGGGGCAGCGGGGCCTCGGCCAAAACCCTGGAGGAGGCCGGAATCAAAAACACTGAACTCTTCATCGCGGTCACCAACTCCGACGAGATCAACCTCATCGCCTGCCTGCTGGCCCGGGAATACGGGGTGGCCCGCAAGATCGCCCGGGTAAAGAGCGAGGAATATCTCTCTCCGGACTCCCCTCTCAATGAGGAAAAACTGGGCCTCGATTTGATCGTCAACCCGGTGAGGGCTCTGGCGGAGGAAATCGTAAGGCTTTCGAAGTATTCTGAGCTTTCCGACTGGGAGGAGTTCGGGGAGGGACAGGTCCTGATGGTGGGGTATCAGGTCCGACCCCGGAGCGCCCTGGCCGGGGTAAGGCTTTCGGATCTGGTGGAGCTACGGGATCTCTATCAGTTTCTCATCGTGGCGGTGGTCCGCCGAGGTAAAACCATCATCCCCCGGGGAGACACCGTTCTTCGCCCTCAGGACAGGGTCCTTCTGGTCCTGAAAAAGCAGGATCTTCCGGCCCTGGAGCACGTGCTGGGTCTGAGACTGGAACCTCCGCGCAAGGTCTTTCTCATCGGGGGAGGCAAGGTGGGCAAACTGGTGGCCGAAAGACTGGAAAACGAGGTCGAGGAACTGATCCTGGTGGAAAAGGAGCTTTCGCGTTGCGAGGCGCTGTCCGAAAAACTCTCCCGGGCCCTGGTGCTGCACCTGGACGGTCTCGACGCCCGGGAACTCCTGAAGGAGGGTCTGGATCAGGCGGATCTGGCCATCTGTGTCACCGACAGCGACACCATCAATATCCTTTCGGCCCTGCTGGCCAAACATCACGGGGCCTCCCGGGTGATCGTGCGCGTGGATCATCCGGACTTCATCCCTCTCCTGCAACCGCTGGGCATAGACAAGGCCCTCTCCTCCCGCCTGGTGACCTCCGATCAGATCTTTCGCTTCGTGAAAAGCGGCCGCATCTTTTCCATCACGAGTTTCCTGGAAACCCAGGTGGAGGTGGAAGAAATCGAGATTCCCCCCAAAAAACCCTTCACCCAGGGGATTGAGCTCCAGGAACTCCGGCTTCCGCCTGAGACCATCGTGGGCGCGGTCTATCGCGACGGAGAGGTCCTGATACCCTCGGGCAAGACCATTATCCGGTCCGGAGACCTTCTGGTCCTCATCGGGCTGCACGAGGGTCTCCTCAAGGCCGAAAAGATCTTCACTCTATGAGACTGGGAACCCTGCTCTATTTTCTGGGCGGCTTTCTGGTCTTTTTTTCCCTGGCCCTGCTCTCGCCCCTTCCCGTAGCCCTGTGGTATCGGGAACCCTCCTGGTGGGTCTTTCCGGCCTCGGCCCTGGTGGCCCTTCTCCTGGGAGGAACCCTCTTCTGGGGTACGGAACCCGAGGAGGAACTGGGCTATCGCGAAGGTTTCGCCGTGGTGGCCTTTTCCTGGCTCCTGGCTGGCCTGCTGGGGGCCCTGCCTTACCTCCTCTCCGGGACCCTTTCGCCGGTGGACGCCCTCTTTGAGTCGGTTTCGGGTTTCACCACCACCGGTTCCTCGGTCTTTGCCTCCCTGGAGGATCTGCCCCGGGGGCTCCTATTCTGGCGCTCCCTCACCCAGTGGCTCGGGGGGATGGGCATCATCGTGCTCTCGCTGGCCATCCTGCCTTTCCTGGGTATCGGCGGAGCCCAGCTCTATCAGGCGGAAATGCCCGGTCTGGTAAAGGATCGCCTCACCCCCCGCATTCAGGACACCGCCCGGATCCTCTGGACGGTCTATTTCCTCTTCACCCTGGCCGAGACCCTGCTCCTCCTCCTGGGGGGGCTTTCCTTCTACGAGGCGCTCTGTCACGCCTTCACCACCATGGCCACCGGCGGGTTTTCCACCCGCACCGCCAGTATAGGAGCCTTTCAGTCCGCCTACGTGGACTATGTGGTCGTGGTTTTCATGTTTCTGGCCGGAACCAACTTCGCCCTGCATTACCGTTTCCTCAAAGGAGACCTCCGGGCCTACCTCCGGGACGAGGAATTCCGTTTCTACCTCCTGACCGTTTTTCTGGCCACCCTGGCCTGTCTGATCTTCACCGCCGACCGCTACGACCCCCTTTCTGGTCTGCGTTACGGCCTCTTTCAGGTGGTCTCCATCATGACCACCACCGGTTTTGCCACTGCGGATTACGACACCTGGCCCCAGGTGCTCCGCCTTCTCATGGTCATCCTGATGCTCTTCGGGGGTATGGCCGGCTCTACCGGAGGCGGACTCAAACAGGTCCGCATGCTTCTTCTCTTCCGATTCATTCGCATCCAGTTCCGCAAACTCCTCCACCCCCGGGCGGTGGAAAACCTGAAGTATCAAAGAGAAAAAGTTCCCCCGGAGGTCCAGAACAGTCTCTTCGGGTTCTTCGCCCTTTATTTTCTGATCTTCTTCGGAGCTTCTCTGATCGTCTGTGCCCAGGGGCTGGATCTCGAGACCGGGGTCTCGGCCGTGGCCGCCACCCTGAATAACATCGGCCCCGGGCTTTCCGGGGTGGGGCCCACCCGCAACTTCGCCGATCTTCCGGAGCTCTCCAAACTCGTACTCACCTTCTGTATGCTGGCCGGGCGACTGGAACTCTTCCCCGTGATCCTCATCCTGACCCGGGGTTACTGGAAGGATCTAAAGAGACCCCGATTCCGGCTCAGAGTCTTTCGAGGCGGGCAAACCTGAGGTGCAGGGTCTTCTCCCCGTGACCCAGAAAATAGACCCGCACCTTTTCCTCACCCAGGACATCCCGGACCTCTCCCTCTCCGAACCTGGGATGCCAGACCACATCCCCCGGCCGAAGGACCCCTTCCCGAGGAGAAACCTCCTCCCGGGTCTCCTCCGGCACCTCCCGGAAGGGCTCATAAAGTTCCGGAGAAAGCTCCTCGAGAAACCTTGAGGGTTTGAGGATCACCCGGCCCTCTCCCGGGACATAACCCGTGACCGGATGACAGAGGAAGAGGTTTTCCCGGGCCCGGGTCACAGCCACGTAAAATAGCCTCCTTTCCTCCTCCAGATCCTCCTCGTCCCTTACGGCATAGGCCGAGGGAAAACGGCCCTCGGAAAGGGAGATCACGAAAACGGTGTGCCATTCCAGGCCCTTGGCGGAGTGGATGGTGGAAAGAACGAGATGTTCCTCATCCTCGGTTTCGGGCTCAAGCCCGGCCACCGAGGACTCCGGGGGCTCAAGAGCCAGATCGGCCAGAAAATCCGAAAGATCACGGTATTTATGGGAGAGGGTGAGAAGGCTTTCGAGATCCCGTTCCCGTTTAGGATAGTCGTCGTGATAGACCCTCTCAAGAAGGGGTTGATAGTAATCGATGAGGCGGGCGAGTCTTTCTTCCACCGAGGACAGTTCCCGGATCTCCTTCAGGATCTCGGCCAGACGCAGAAGCCCCTTTTCATAAGAGGGTCTGGCCGGAAATTGCCGGAGGACCTCCACCGGATCCGGGGCCGTCCGGAGATGGGCGATGATTTTTTCCGCCGTGCGAGGACCGACCCCCTCAAGAAGGAGAAGAACCCTGTGCCAGGAAAGGAGATCGTAGGGGTTAAGCACGATCCTCAGATGCGCCACCACATCTTTGATGTGCGCGGCCTCGATCAGTTTGAGGCCTCCGTACTTCACGAAGGGGATATCCCTTTTGGCCAGCTCAAGTTCGAGATCGAAGGAATGGAAAGCCGCCCGGAAGAGTACGGCTATCTCCGAAAGGGGGACCCCTTCCTCCCGGAGCTCCAGGATCCTTTCGGCGACGAAACGGCTCTGATCCGCCTCGTCCCGGGCCCGATAAAGCACGGGTTTGCGCCCGCCTTTCCGGCGCGTAAAAAGACACTTGGTGTATTTTTCCCGGGCCCGGGCGATCACAGCGTTGGCCAGATCCAGGATGGGTTGCGTGCTGCGGTAATTCTCCTCAAGCTTGATGATCCGGGCCCCGGGGAAGAGCTTCGGAAACTCCAGAATGTTACGGAAATTGGCCCCCCGGAAGGCGTATATGCTCTGCGAATCGTCTCCCACCACCATCACGTTCCCGTGACCCTCGGCCATGAGCCGCACGATCTCGGCCTGAAGACGGTTGGTGTCCTGATACTCGTCCACCATGATGAACTCGAAACGCCTGGCCATCTCCTCCCGCACCCAGCGATGTTCAAGGAGGACCCGATACCAGTTGAGAAGGAGATCGTCGTAGTCCATGAGCTGATGTTCCCGTTTGTAGCGCTGGTATTCACCGAAAAGGCGTTCGATTTCGGGAAGATGTTCCAGGAAATGGGGGTATTCCCTCTCCAGGATCTCCTCCAGGGTGCGGCCCTGATTTACAGCCTTACTGAAGAGGGCGAGCAGGGTGTCCTTCTTGGGAAAGCGCCTCCCCTTTTCGGAAAGACCCAGGGCCGAACGCAGGAGGTTGATGGCATCCTCGGCATCCCCTCGGTCTAGGACCGTAAAATTTGGACCGTAACCGATGAGATGACCGTATTTGCGGAGCATCTGGTGGGCAAGGGAATGAAAGGTGCCTCCCGCGACCCGCTCACAGGAGGCGTCAAGCACCATGGCCGCCCGGCGAAGCATCTCCCGGGCCGCCTTCCGGGTAAAGGTCAGAAGAAGAATGCGTTCGGGGGGGACTCCTTCCTCCACCAGGCGAGCCACCCGATAGACTAGGGTGCGGGTCTTCCCGGAACCGGCTCCGGCGATCACCAGAATGGGCCCAAAAAGGGTCCGCACGGCCTCAAGCTGGGCCGGATTCAGTTCTCTCGCGTAGTCCACTCGCCTTCCCATCATGGGTCCCCTGTAGTATAATCCGCCAGAGAGATCTTTTAAATTCCCGGAGAAAAACCTGTGGAAAACTCGGTGGAAAAAGGGAACCCGAAGATCAAACCAAACTTTCAACACCCCTTTTCACAGGCACCCTGGCTGAATTTTAAGCGTTTTAAAGAAGACTTACCTCTATGATGAGGAAAGATCACCCCTATAAAAACAATTCTTTTAAAGGGGTTAAAACATGAAGGCCATCTTAGACCGGGAAAAGTTTCTGAAGGTCCTCAATCGGGTCCAGGCCGTAGCGGATCGAAAGTCCTCCATGGCCATCCTTTCCACGGTTTTGATCGAGGCCCGGGAGGGAGGGCTCTCCCTTTCGGCCACGGATCTTGAAATCGGTTATCGGGGAACCGTGACCGCGGAGGTAGAGGGCGAGGGGGCCTTCTGTCTTCCGGCCAGAAAGCTTTATGAGATTGTGAAGAGTTATCCCCTGGAGACCCTGATTCTGGAACAAGAGGGGCCGGAGGGAGTCCAGATCAAGGATCTTGAGGGCGATCTTTCTTATCGGCTTTCGGTCTTTCCGGCGGAGGACTTTCCCAGTCTCCCGGAGATCTCGGGGGAGACCGTGGTGGAACTTCCGGGAGAGACCCTGGAGGCCATGATCGAATAGACCCTTTATGCCGCGGCCAGCGACGAGGCCCGTTACGCCCTTTCCGGCATCCTGGTGACCCGGGAGGAAAATCGGCTCCGCCTGGTGGCCACGGATGGACATCGCCTTTCGCTTATCGACCGGGAGGTCCCGGGCGTGGAGAATCTTCCCCTTGAGGAGGGTGTGATCGTGCCGCGGAAGGCCGCTCAGGAGATCAAGCGGATTGCGGCCGAGGAGGTGGTGGTGAGGATCGGAGTCCAGGAGAACCACTTCGTGCTCTCCTCCTCGGAGGGGCTTCTTCTGGCCCGTCTGATCGAGGGCCAGTTTCCGGACTACCGGGCGGTCATCCCCCGGGAGGCCGGAAAGAGGGTCCTGGTGCATCGGGAAAGGCTTTCGGAGGCCCTGAAACGGGTAACCCTTCTTTCCACGGATAAATACCGGGTGGTCCGTTTTGACTTCGCTCCCGGAGAGGTGGTCCTTACGGGAAGCGGGGGCGAGCTGGGCGAGGCCCGGGAGAGGCTCTCGCTGGCCTACGAGGGCGAGCCCTTTACCATCAATTTCAACGCCCGTTATCTTCTGGATGTCTTTCAGGTGATGGAGTCCGAGGAGGTGGAACTCGATATAGGCTCGGAGAGGACTCCCTGTCGCATCACCGGTCCGGAGGATTCCGGTTTTCTGGCCCTGGTCATGCCCATGGCTGTTTAGAGGCTGATCCCCATGGAAAAGGAGTATAGTGCCGAAGCCATAAGGGTTCTTTCCGGTCTTGAAGGGGTTCGGGTCAGGCCGGCCATGTACATCGGTTCCACCGGCCCGGAGGGGTTCCATCATCTCCTCTGGGAGGTGCTGGACAACGCCGTGGACGAGGCCCTGGCCGGCTACTGCACCGAAATAAAGGTCATTCTGCACCCCGACGGTTCGGCCACCGTGGAGGACAACGGTCGGGGTATCCCGGTGGATGTCCATCCCCAGGAGGGGGTTTCGGCCCTGGAAGTGGTCATGACCCGTCTGCACGCCGGCGGAAAGTTCGAAAAGGCGGCCTACAAGGTTTCGGGAGGGCTTCACGGGGTGGGGGTCTCGGTGGTGAACGCCCTCTCTGAATGGCTTATCGCCGAGGTCCATCGAGACGGGGCTATCTATCGTCAGAGCTATCGAAGGGGGGTTCCCCAGGGTCCGGTGGTCAAAGCGGGAAGCACCAGGGCCCGGGGCACCAGGGTGACCTTCAAGCCGGACCCCGAGATCTTCGGGGAGCAGGAGTTCGATTACGAGATTGTGAGACACCGGCTCCGGGAGCTGGCTTTTCTCAACCCTCGGGTGCGTTTTTATCTTCGGGACGAGCGCATCGGAGCCGAGGAAAAGTTTCATTTCAAGGGTGGTCTTACGGAGTTCGTGAAGTACCTCAATCGCAAGCGCGAGCCCGTGCATCGCAGGGTCATCTATGTCTCCGGGGAAAAGGACCTGATCCAGGTGGAGGCGGCCCTTCAGTACCACACGGGCTACACTGAGACCGTTTACGCCTACGTGAATAACATCCACACCCGGGAGGGGGGCACCCATCTGGTGGGGTTCCGCACCGCCCTCACCCGGGCCGTAAACCGTTACCTTTCCACCGCGGAGGGTCTGCCCAAAAATCTGCGCGTAAAGGTGGAGGGAGAGGACGTGCGGGAGGGGCTTTGTGCGGTGATCTCGCTGCGGATGCCCGATCCGCAGTTTGAGGGGCAGACCAAGATGAAACTCGGAAACAGTGAGATCAAGCCCCTGGTGGAATCCATAGTCTTTGAGGGGCTTATGCGATTTTTCGAGGAAAACGCCGCCGAGGCCCGGAGAATTATGGCCCGGGTGGTGCAGGCGGCCCGGGCCCGGGAAGCCGCCCGCAAGGCCCGGGAGATCGCCCGTAAAAAGGGCGAGGCCCTGGAGGTCATCACCGCAGGCAAACTCGCGGAATGCCAGGAGAAGGACCCCCGGAAGAGGGAACTTTTCATCGTGGAGGGCGATTCCGCCGGCGGGTCCGCCAAACAGGCCAGGGATCGACGTTTTCAGGCCATTCTCCCCTTAAGGGGCAAGATCCTCAACGTGGAGAAGGCCCGCATCGACAAGGTCCTTTCCTCGGAAGAGATCAAACAGCTGGTGGCCTCGCTGGGTGCGGGGATTGGCCCGGATTTCGATCCCGAAAAGAGCCGGTTCCAGAAGATCATCATCATGACCGATGCCGACGTGGATGGGGCCCACATCCGGACCCTGCTTTTAACCTTCTTTTACCGTCAGATGACCGAGATCATAGAACGGGGCTGGCTTTATATCGCCCAGCCTCCCCTCTATCGGGTGAGCGAGGGTAAGAAAGACCGCTATCTCAAGGACGAGGCCGAACTCGACGCCTATCTTTTTCAGAGGGCTTTGCGGAACGTGGGTCTGGTCCTTGATGGAAATCGCCTTTCTCCGGAGGAGACCCAGCAGGTCCTTGAGGATATGGCCGGGCTTGAGAGGGCCCTTTCCGAGCTTCTTCGCCGGGGTGTGCCCCCGGAAGGGGTGATGATCATGCTCTCAAACGGTTTTACCCGGGCGGACCATTTCGAGGACGAGGAAAGGGTGGCGGCTCTGGCGGAGAAATTCAGGGAGCGGGGTTACGCCGTGGGCCGGATCAAGCCCAGTGAGACCCGGGCCCGGGCTTACGAATTCGAGGTTACCTCCAGGAAGGAGGGTTATCTTTCCTATACTGTGGGGCCCTCGATTCCGGTCCGGCGGGAGTTCCGGGAGGTCTGGCGGGCCTATCAGAAGCTTGTCCCCTATCTGGGTAAAAGGGTGGAACTTTCCCTGGGGGAGGAGCCTCTGGAATACGGGGATCTCCTTTCCGGTCTTTCTGAGATCCTTTCCCGGGTGAGAGAGGCCGGAAGAAAGGGTCTTTATATCCAGCGCTACAAAGGTCTGGGCGAGATGAACCCCGCCCAGCTCTGGGAAACCACCATGGATCCCGAAAAGAGGGTGCTCCTCAGGGTCGAGGTCCAGGATGCGGCCGAGGCCGATGAACTCTTTACCACCCTCATGGGAGACAAGGTAGAGCCGCGTCGGGAATTCATCCAAACCCACGCCCTAGAGTATCGGGAGCTGGATGTTTAGGTTGCTTTCGTTCTTTATCTGGTGGTTCCTTTTCTCCTTTACGGCCTGGGCTTCTTCCTATGTGGGTTCGGAAGCCTGTCGAAAATGTCATCCCAAGATCTATCGGGGCTGGCGTTCCACCCTCCATCCTTACATGTTGCAGAGGATCAGTCTTGAGACCCTCCGTGCACCCTGGGAGGATACGGTCCTCAGTTTCGGGAAGAAAAAGATCAGGCTTTACCGGAAAGGAACGGAATTCTGGGTGGAGATAGAACGTCCGGGGCGCCGAGAGGCCTATCGGGTGGACTATGTCCTGGGAGGAAACTGGAAACAGCTCTTTCTCACCACCCTTCCCAACGGCGAGATCCACATTCTACCTATAAGCTGGCTGGTGGAGACCCAGAAATGGGATCTTAACCACTACTGGCCTTCGACGGTCTATCAGGAAAGGTGTATGGGCTGTCACGTCACGGGTCTGAGGCTGGTTCGGAAAGGTCGGGTGCTTAAGACCCGTTTTGAGGAACTGGGGGTGGGTTGTGAGGCCTGTCATGGGCCCGGGGAAAGACATCTTAAGGCTCCTCCGGAGGAGAAGGCCGAGACCATCGTGAATCCCGCCCGCATTCCCAACGCCCGTGTCGCCTCCATGGTCTGCGGGGCCTGTCACAGCCGGGGCGAGACCCCGGATGGGCGATATCGTTATCCCCTGAACCATCTTCCGGGAAGATCTTTCGATTTCACCTTTGTCCTGAAACCCATCCTTTATCCCGACGGAAGCTCCAAGGCCAACTATCAGCAGTATCCGGACTGGCTCCGGAGCGGACATTACCGGGCCGGGGTCATGTGCTGGGACTGTCATGAGGTGCACAGTAAAGGGCCGGCCAACCGTTTCCAGACCAAACTTCCGGGAAGCCGTCTCTGTCGCAAGTGTCATGAGGTGGAAAACAAAGGCGTTCACGGTCTTCACAGCGTAAACAACTGTGTGGGGTGCCACATGCCTCTGGTGGGAAGAAGGGGTCTCATAAGGGATATCCATAGCCATCAGTTTCGGGTGGTTCCACCTGCCTGGACCTTGAAGATCGGAAGCTTTGAAAAACAGCCCAATTCCTGTAACGCCTGTCATTATCATCGCAAAGATCCCCCTAAAAGGTTACAGAGAATTCTGGATTATGCCCGGGAAGGTCTTAACTTTTGAGCGTAAGGAGGTGGCTCATGGAATGTAAAAGGGAGAGCAATCTCAAGCGTTGCAACTGCACCTACGAACCCTGTCCCAAGAAGGGGATTTGCTGTGAGTGTTTGAAGTATCATCTTTCCATGCGTCAGCTTCCGGCCTGCTGTTTTCCGCCCGAGGCCGAGCGCACCTATGATCGGAGTTTCGAGCATTTCGCCCGTCTGGTCTCGGAGGGCCGCATCTAGATGATTGTCCGGGATTCCGAGGCCCTGGCCCGCTGGCTGGCCCGTCTGATCGAGGAAAAAAAAGGCGAGGATCTGGTGGTCCTGGATGTAAGGGGGCGTTCGCCTTATACGGACTTCATCCTGATAGTGAGCGCCCGCTCGGCCCGTCACGTCCAGGGCCTGGCGGAGTTCCTGGAGGCCGAGACCGCCCGTCAGGGGGTTTATCCTCTGGGGATAGAGGGTCTCACCCAGGGCCACTGGGTGGTCATGGATTACGGTGACGCTGTGGTGCACATCTTTTACGAGCCGGTAAGAGCGGTTTATGATCTTGAGAGCCTCTGGGCCGAGGCTCCCAGGCTTGAGTCCGGAAAATCGTCCGGGGAGGAAACCGTTGTCGGAGGTTAGACCCCTTCTTCTGGTCATCATGGACGGCTGGGGCTGGCGCGAGGAAGAGGAGGCCAACGCCGTCAGACTGGCCGGCACCCCTCATCTCGACGCCCTTCGGGCCGAATACCCCTTTACCCTGCTTGAGGCCTCCGGAGAGGCGGTGGGTCTTCCTGGGGGCCAGATGGGCAACTCCGAGGTGGGACACCTCAACATCGGGGCCGGACGCATCGTTTATCAGGATCTGACCCGCATCAATCGGGCCATCCGGGAGGGCACCTTTTTCCGCAATCCCGAACTCCTGCGGGTGGCCGAACGGGTCAGGGAGACCGGAGGGAAGATCCATCTCCTGGGCTTGGTCTCCGACGGAGGGGTCCATTCCTCCATCGAACATCTTTACGCTCTCCTTGAGCTTTACGCCCGGGAGGGCCTGAACGACCGGGTCTTCGTGCACGCCTTTACTGACGGTCGCGACACCGCTCCGGACGTGGCGGACCGGTTTCTGGAGGCCCTCCTGCGGAGGATGTCCGAGATCTCCTGCGGCAAGGTGGCCACGGTTTCCGGACGTTACTATGCCATGGACCGGGATCGGCGCTGGGAGCGCACCCGCCTGGCCTACGAAGCCCTGGTGATGGGTCGGGGTCTTACGGCTCCTGATCCCGTTTCCGCCGTGCGGGAGGCCTTTGCCCGGGGGGAGACCGACGAGTTCATCAAGCCCACGGTCATCGTGGAAGACGGCCGACCCGTGGCCACCATTGACGACGGGGACGCGGTGGTCTTTTTCAACTTTCGGGCCGACCGGGCCCGACAGCTCACCCGGGCCTTAACCGATCCGAACTTCAACGAGTTCCCCCGGGAGAAGTTTCCCAAACTTTCCTATTTCGTGTGTTTCACCCTTTACGATGAGACCTTCGATCTTCCGGTGGCCTTCCCTCCGGAAAAACTGCACCGGATCTGGGGGGAGGAGGTCAGCCGGGCCGGTCTGATTCAGCTCAGGATCGCGGAGACTGAGAAATACGCCCACGTGACCTATTTTTTCAACGGGGGCGAGGAGAAAACCTTCCCCGGCGAGGAGAGAAAACTCATCCCTTCCCCGCGGGAGGTGCCCACCTACGACCTCAAGCCGGAGATGAGCGCCTATGAGGTCACCGAGGAACTCATCCGGCGCTTGAAGACCCGGCGTTATGGGCTGGTGGTGCTCAATTTTGCCAACGGGGACATGGTGGGACATACCGGGGTGCTTGAGGCCGCGGTGAAGGCCGTTAAGGTGGTGGACGAGTGCGTGGGGAAGGTGGTGAGGGTCTTTCGGGAGACCCACGGGGGCGCGGTAATCGTGACCGCGGATCACGGAAACTGTGAGCTTATGGCCGACGAGAACGGGCACCCGCATACGGCCCATACGGCCAACCCCGTGCCCTTCTATCTGGTGGACGATCGCTTCCGCGGAAGGAGGCTACGGTCGGGAATCCTGGCCGACATCGCCCCCACCGGGCTCTACCTCATGGGTTTACCCATTCCGGAAGAGATGACCGGAAGGGTCCTCCTTTAAGGATTTTCCGGATCGGTAAAGAATTCGAGGAGTCGGTCAAGAAGGTTCTTTATGTCCTCTTCCCTCTTCAGGATCTCTTCCATTTTCTTTTCACACCAGGCCAGCTCTTCCGGGGAAAGCTGATGCCAGGAGAGGGTCTTGAAAAAGGAGGAATAGAGACGTCTTTCCCGCAGGCGGTTATGCAATTCCCGGGAGACCTCCTTTGAGGCCCGGGGGTGATTCAAAAGGTCCAGCAGAAACTTTAAGTCCTCCTCCTGTTTGCGGGAGAAGGCCTCCAGCCAATCTTTAAGGGTGCAGAGCCTGGCCACGTTATAATTATACCCCTTTATTTTTTTGTGGGGACCGGTCCTTACGGAAGAAGTTCAGGAAGACCTGAGCTGGGGGAGAAAGGGTGCGCCGGGAGGGGTAGACCAGGAAAAAGTACCGGCGGATCCGGAGTCCTTTTAAGGGCACGATTTGGATTTCCTGGCGGGCCAGTTCCTCCTCCACCGCTCTCCGGGAGACAAAGGCCAGCCCCAGACCGGCTTTCACCGCCTGTTTGACGGCCTCGGTGGAGCCCATCTCGGCCACCAGGGTTAGCTTCTGAGGGGAGAGGCCCTTTTCTTCCAGGGTTTTGAGGGCGGTGCGCCAGGTTCCCGAGCCCGGCTCCCGGGCGATGAGCGGAAGTCCGGGCAAATCTTCTAGGGAGAGCCGTGAGGGTGTATTTTTAGGGGTTCCGATGAGCACAATCTCGTCCTCGCAGCAGGGCTCTAAGACCAGCTCCGGGTCCTCCTCCCGGGCCCCCACCATACCGAGCTCGAGCTCCCCCTCGCGTACCCTGGCGATGATGTCCTCCGTGTCTCCCACCTTGAGGAAGACCGAAATTCCGGGATAAGCTTTTCGGAAATCCGCTATCAGGTGGGGCAGGATATACTGGCCCGGAATGGTGCTCCCTCCGAGATCCAGTTTACCCACTTTTTCACCCTTGAAATAGGCCATTTCCCGTTCGAGTTCCCGGTAGAGGAGAAGGAGCTTTTTGGCGTATTCGTAAAGGAGTTTTCCGGCGCGGGTGGGATGGACCGAGCGGGTATGGCGATCGAAAAGGCGCAATCCGAAGTATTCCTCAAGGGCCTTGATGTGTCCGGAAATGGTGGGCTGGGTGAGGTGGATTTTTTCCGCCGCCCGGGAGAAGCTTCCGGTCTCCACCACCGCTACCAGGGCTTCCAGCTTCCTGAGATCCACCATCTCTGGCCTCCCGGTTGAGATTTGGGTAAAATTTAATCAAATTAATCGAAGGTGTCTATTGTTTGAATCTATGAATCGTCGCAAGACCCGGGAAGTGAGGGTGGGCTGGGTTCGCCTTGGCGGGGAGAATCCGGTGGTGGTCCAGAGTATGACCAGCACGGACACCCGGGATGTTGCGGCTACGGTGGCCCAGATTCGGGAGCTTGAGGAGGAGGGTTGCGAAATCATCCGGGTGGCGGTGCCGGATGAGGCCGCGGCCGAGGCCCTGAGGGAGATCATTCCGCAGATAAAGATTCCCCTTATCGCGGACATTCATTTTGACTGGCGGCTGGCGATAGCGGCCCTTCGGGCCGGGGCCCATGGTCTCCGGATCAATCCCGGAAACATCAAGGGCCGAGAGAACGTGCGGAAGGTGATCGAGGAGGCCCGGGTTCGGGAGGCCTGTGTCCGGATCGGGGTTAATGCGGGTTCCCTGGAAAAAGACCTTCTTAAGAAATACGGCTGGCCCCGACCGGAGGCTCTGGTGGAAAGCGCTCTGCGCTGGCTGGATTTTGTGGTGGGAGATCTGGGATTCGAGAACGTCAAGGTCTCGCTCAAGTCCTCTGATCTCTGGCATACGGTGGCGGCCTATCGGGAGTTTTCCCGGCGTTCGGATTTTCCGGTCCACATCGGGGTGACCGAGGCTGGAGGCCTGATTCCGGGCACGGTCAAAAGTGCCCTGGGGCTGGGTATCCTTCTTTCCGAGGGCATCGGAGATACCCTCCGGGTTTCGCTCACGGCTCCGCCGGTGGAGGAGGTGCGGGTGGCCTGGGAGATTCTCAAGGCCGTGGGGGTGAGACGTCGGGGGCCGGAGATTGTGGCCTGTCCTACCTGTGGCCGGTGTGAAATCGACCTTATGGGGCTTTATCAGGAGGTGGAGCGTCGGGTGCGGAAGATCAAGGCCCCGGTGAAGATTGCGGTCATGGGATGTGTGGTGAACGGACCGGGTGAGGCCCGGGAGGCGGATGTGGGGCTGGCCGGAGGCAAGGGCGTGGGGCTGATCTTTCGCAGGGGCAGGATCGTGCGCAAGGTCCCGGAAAGGGAGTTGTTATCGGCCTTTTTCGAGGAGGTGGAACGTTTCCTGGAGGAGACCGGAACCCAAAGCGAAAACCCCCGAAATTAACACCGGGGGTGCCCTCTCCGCTAATATTTTCGCTTAAGTGCCCCTGTTTTCGCACGCCCTTATGTTTTTAGATTCAAATAATCCATGTGTATTCGTGAGCTATTTTTTTCGACGAAATCTCTGTCCTCAGGTGGAACCTTCAGGGCATCGAATTATGTGGGGGTCTCTGGTAAAATGGGGCCGCAGGGTAAAGAGCAGGCAAGGAGAAGGGACGATGTGTGGCATTTTTGGGGTTTTCGGACATAAAGAGGCGGCCAAGCTCACCTATTTCGGGCTTTACGCTCTGCAGCACCGGGGGCAGGAGAGCGCCGGGATGGCGGTCTCCGATGGACGGGAGGTCCGGGAATACCGGGCCCTGGGGCTGGTGCCGGATGTCTTCAACGAGGACATCCTCGCCAGGCTTTCCGGACACATCGCCGTGGGCCATGTGCGTTATTCCACCACCGGTTCCACCACGGTCAAAAACGCCCAACCCTTCTGCGTGACTCACGGAGGAATCACCCTGGCCCTGGCCCACAACGGCAATCTGGTGAACGCTCACGAAATTCGGGCCGAGCTTGAAGCCCAGGGTTCCATCTTCCAGACCACTATGGACAGTGAGGTCATCGTGCATCTTCTGGCCAAGGCCGCCCGCAGGGGGATCGTGGAGGCCATCCGCGAGGCCATGGGCCTCATCCGCGGGGCTTACTCCGTGATCCTCCTTCTTCCAGACAAGCTCATCGCCTTCCGGGATCCCTACGGTTTCCGGCCCCTGTGCCTCGGCATGGCCAATGGAGGTTACGTGGTGGCCTCGGAGACCTGCGCCCTGGACCTCATCCAGGCCCAGTATCTGCGCGAGATCGAACCCGGGGAGATCCTGGTGATCGACGAGGACGGTCTGAGCTCCTATCGGGGGGTGGATGCCGAGCGCCGGGCTCACTGTATCTTCGAGTTCATCTATTTCTCCCGTCCGGACAGCTACATCTTCGGGGAAAACGTCTATGCCTTCCGGAAGCGGCTGGGCGAGGGTCTGGCCCGTGAAAAGCCCCTTTCGGTGGATTTCGTGATGCCCTTTCCGGACTCCGGAAACTACGCCGCCATCGGCTACGCCCAGGCCACGGGGCTGCCCTTCGAGATGGGAGTCATCCGGAACCACTACGTGGGCCGAACCTTCATCCAGCCTTCGGCCGGCATGCGGGATTTCTCCGTCCGGGTAAAGCTCAACCCGGTGCGGGAGATCCTGCGGGGAAAGCGGGTGGCGGTGGTGGACGACTCCCTGGTCCGGGGGACCACCAGCCGCACCCGGATCAAGGCCATCCGCGAGACCGGGGCCCACGAAATCCACATGCTCATAAGTTGCCCCCCCATTCGCTACCCCTGTTTTTACGGGATAGATTTTCCCACCCCTGGAGAGCTCATTGCGGCCAAGCATTCGGTGGAAGAGATCAGGCGTTACCTCGAGCTGGACAGTCTCTATTATCTCTCCCTGGAAGGGCTGGTTTCCGCCGCCGGAGGAAACGGGGAAAGGTTTTGTCTGGCCTGTTTTACCGGGGAGTACCCCGTGCCGGTGGAGAGGGGGCTTAGAAAAGACATCCTGGAAATACGGTAATCCATGTCCAGGCAACAAGTTATCTTTAAAAGTTCGTTCGCGGAATCACCCTCGCCCGGAGCCGAAAGAATCTCCTCACGAAGGGCAAGGCTCGACGAACTTCTTCAAAAGGACTTTGATTTTCATCACCAGCCAAGTACCCACGGTCGACATAATCTTCATGCCTTCCCTGCCAAATTTCCTCCCCAGCTTCCAGAACTGTGTATAAAGATTCTTACTGAACCTGGAGAAGTGGTTCTTGACCCTATGGTGGGTTCAGGCACCACCTTGGTGGAAGCCCTGCGTCTCGGAAGACGGGCCGTGGGAGTGGATCTGGATTCTCTGGCCCTTTGGATCACCAAAGCCAAGGTTGATGACTTTGATCCCCGGGAAACTCAACGTCTGGCCTTAAAAATTTTTGAAAAAGTTTTCCGTGCCGCTTCCCTTAATCGTCAGCTGGAAGGTGACGAGAAGACGCTAGAATTTATAACCTATTGGTTTGACGAACAGGCCATTTCTGAACTTTTGTTTTTAAAAGAGGCCATAGAGGAAATATCAGATCCTAAATATTTCAATCTTTTTCGAGTCCTTTTTTCCTCCATCATTATCACCAAATCTGGGGGGGTATCCCGGGCCAGAGATCTGGCCCACACCAGACCGCACCGAGATCTTCGTAAACCTTATCGTTCTCCTTTTAGGGAATTTCAAAATAAAGTAGATAAGTTTTTACGAGATTTGAAAAATATGGGAATGGAATGCTATTATCTCCTTTTAAAAGCAGATGCCAGAGAGTTACCGCTTACCGAGGAGAGTGTGGATTTAATGGTTACTTCACCTCCTTATTTAGGAAATGCCATTGATTATATGAGGGCCCATAAGTTCAGTCTGGTATGGTGGGGCTATTCGGTGGAAGAACTTTCCCGGAAAAGACGTAGATATATAGGTTCGGAACAGCGCATAGAATTCAACGGGACTTTACCGGAGGAAATTCTTTTCTGGGTGGAGAAAGTAAAAAAGATAAAGCCTTCTAGGGCTTATGCGGTATGGCGATATTTTCTGGAAATGAAGGAAGTAATAAGGGAGGTATTTCGGGTGCTGAAAAGGGATCGGGCCGCGGTGATGGTGGTGGGTAACAGTGTAATAGGAGGAGAGGAGGTGCCGGTAGCTGATCTCCTTAATGTGCTGGCCTCGGAGGTCGGTTTTCAGGTGTTTCCTCCTCGGGCCCGACGGCTTGATCGCAACCGGAGACTTATGCCTTTAAGTCGTTTCTCTTCGGCCAAGGGTATAGAACGCCGTATTCATCAGGAACATTTACTTTTCTGGTACAAAGTATGAGCCTTGAAAGTCTCCGCCGTGAATTTTTAAAAGAAATTTTTTCAAAGATCGTGGTATGCAATAAGGATGGGATTCCCAATTTCGCCGATAAACACAGCGCAAGCAGCACCGCTATTTCTAAGAAATTGCTTGAGATATTAGGGCTCGGGGTTTCCCGTAAGCGATCCAGCTCCCAAACAGTGGGGCGCATATTTGAAGAAGCCGTACGGAGGTTTCTGGAAAAGGCCCTTGAGGAGCTTGATCATCTTCGCTGCTGGCCTTACCGTATACATCTCCACCGTAAGATCTGGGATTTTTCTCAATACCGACACCTCAGGATGTTAAACGAGGCTTTTGAAAAGTATCCGGAACTGAAGACCTCCTTAGGAAAGGATTATTTTATTGCTCCAGACATAGTAGTTTCCTTAGAGCCCCTTGCGGATGAGTTATTGAATAGGAAAACAAAGGACTTTGTTTCTGGAAGTACGGCCCGGCTTTCTCCGATAAGACGTGAGAATAGCCCTTTTGAAATACTTCATGCTGTAATTTCCTGTAAGTGGACTATAAGAAGCGATCGGGCTCAAAACGCCCGGGCCGAAGCCCTGACCCTGGTCCAGAAAAGAAAAGGCCGAAGCCCTCATCTGGTAGTGGTTCTGGCTGAACCCCTCCCTTCCCGCGTAGCTTCTCTGGCCTTAGGGACCGGCGAAATTGATATGACCTATCATGTCTGTTTATACGAGCTTAAAGAGGCAGTTAAAGCCTCCGGTACTGAAGATCAGGTAGAAATTCTGGAAATGCTAATTTCAGGGAATCGTCTACGGGACATCTCCGATCTACCTCTGGACTTACAGGTATAAACCGGGAGGTTTTAAAGAAATGGCCTACCGAAACCTTCAGGAGTTCGTAAAGAGACTCGAAGCCGAGGGCGAACTTTTGCGCATAAAGGAGCCGGTCTCTCCGGAGCTTGAGATCACGGAGATCACGGACCGGGTGGTCAAGCTCGGGGGGCCGGCCCTGCTTTTCGAGAGGGTGAAGGGTTACGACCTTCCGGTAGTGACCAACGCCTTCGGTTCGCTGCGGAGGATGTGTCTGGCCCTAGGGACGGAGAGCCTGGAGGCGCTTTCTCAAGAAATCACCGAGTTCCTTCAGGTGGAGGCCCCGGATTCCCTTTTCAAGAAACTCAAGCTGGTGCCGAAGCTTTCGCGGCTTAAGAATATGTTCCCCAGGCTGGTGAAAAAGGCCCCCTGCCAGGAGATCGTTTTCCGCGGTGAGGAGGTGGATCTTACGCGGCTTCCGGTGCTCAAGTGCTGGCCGAAAGACGGCGGGCCCTTCATTACCCTTCCGGTGGTCATCACCAGGCATCCTGAGACCGGAATCCGCAACGCCGGGATGTATCGGATGCAGGTTTATGACCGGAAGACCACCGGCATGCACTGGCACACGCACAAGGGCGGGGCCCATCACTTCCGGGTGGCCGAGCGGCTGGGAAAGAGGCTTCCGGTGGCGGTGGCCCTCGGGCCGGACCCGGCGGTGACCTACGCCGCCACCGCCCCTCTTCCCGAGGACGTGGACGAATTCGTCTTTGCCGGGTTTTTGCGGGGCAAACCGGTGGAGCTGGTGAAATGTCTTACGGTGCCGCTTGAGGTTCCGGCCGAAAGCCAGATCGTGCTTGAGGGCTATGTGGAGCCCGGGGAAAGGCGCCTTGAGGGCCCCTTCGGGGACCATACCGGCTATTACTCCCTTCCGGACTACTATCCGGTCTTCCATGTGACCTGCATGACCATGCGGCGCAACGCCATCTATCCCGCCACCATCGTGGGCCGCCCCCCGCAGGAAGACTGCTACATGGCCAAGGCCACCGAAAGACTGTTTCTGCCCCTCATCAAAAAGACCCTCCCCGAAATCGTGGATATGAACCTTCCTATCGAGGGGGTTTTTCACAATCTGGCCTTCGTTTCCATTGACAAGCGCTATCCCGGGCACGCCCGCAAGGTGGCCTGCGCCCTCTGGGGCCTGGGACAGATGATGTTCACCAAGATCATCGTGATCTTCGACAAAGAGGTGAACGTGCAGGACCTTTCGGAGTGTCTCTGGCGGCTGGGAAACAACGTGGATCCGGCCCGGGATGTGTTCTTCGTGCAGGGGCCGGTGGACGCCCTGGATCACGCCTCGCCCTATCCCTTCTACGGCTCCAAGATGGCCATCGACGCCACCCGCAAGTGGCCGGAGGAGGGCTTTGGCCGCGACTGGCCGGAGGTCATAGAAATGACCCCGGAGGTCAAGGAACGGGTGGATCGCCTGTGGAAGAGACTCGGGGTGGAGGAGTTTTTGCGGCGGGCTAAGCGAGGTCTTTGAGAGAAAGCTTTACCCCGGGAAGGATCTCTATTTCTTCTTCCGCTCCGTGAAACGAGACCCGGCCCTCGGCGGTATAGAGAGCAAGGGTCTTTTCCTTGGGGTTCACCACTAAGACGCGCGGGATCCCGAAGGCGAAATAATCCCTGAGCTTGGGATGAAGATCTCCCGAGCCCGGACCCTCTATCTCCACCACCAGATCCGGAGGGGTCTCAAGATAGCCCCGCGGCCGCTCCGGGTATTTTTCCCGGGAGACGAACACGATGTCCGCGGCCCGAAGAGTCAGGGGCTCGCGTGAGATCACGATCCCCACCTCCCCCACCGCAAGCCAGCCCTTATCCTTTAAAAGTTCCTTTAGCCGAAGATAAATTTCACCTTCCCAGTCTCCGTGAAGAAATCCCGCGGGGGCCATCTCCACGACCTCCCCGTTTACGATCTCATAAAGCCCGGAAGGGATGTTTCCTTCCAGAAGGTCCCGGTAGGTAACCTTCGGGGGATAGATAATGGATTTTTGGGTAAAATCCGGACGAGGACAGGAAACGGCCATTTAGAACCCTCCTTGGACCCTTTTATCACCCGATTTCCGTAATTTCAAGGCCTTCTAAAAGTAGGAGAGCCGCGGTGACTCCTGCGGCGGGACTTAAGCCGCAGGAAGGGCTTTTGGCCTTAAGAAAAGCCCGTTTTATTCCCAGGGTGCGACAGATCCTTAGTACCTCTCCGGCCCCCCGGAGGAAGGCTTCGGTCACGTCCTGGCCCCTATGGTTCACTACCCGCGCCTTTCCGGAAAGGACGGAGAACCCGTCCCCCTCGAGGATCTCCGCCGCGGGCCGGGGGGTGGGAAGCCCTCCGAGCTGCTCTGGACAGGCCGGAATAAGAAGATACCGCTCTTTAAGACTTTCAATCAGCGGTTCCTTGAGGCGTTTTCCATCGTACCGGGTGGCCAGCCCCAGGAGACAGGCGGAGATCAGGACCGGCTCTCTCACGTGAGCACTACCGGGGATTCCCCTTCTTTAGCCGCTTCGATCCGTCCTATGCGAAAGACCTTCTCCCCCAGTCCCCGACACACGGCCTCCACCTCTTCCACCGCCTTCTCCGGCACTACCAGCACGAAACCGATTCCGCAGTTGAAGACCCGGTAGAGTTCCTCCTCCGATATTCGGCCCCGTTCTTCCAGAAACCGGAAAATGGGCGGGACCTCCCAGGCCGACTTTTCTATGACCGCCCGGACGCCCTTCGGAAGCACCCGGGCCAGGTTGTCGTAGAAACCGCCCCCGGTGATGTGGGCCATGGCCTTCACGGGAATCCCCCGATGAAGCAGATTGAGGACGGTTTTGACGTAGATCCGGGTGGGACGCAGAAGCTCCTCCCCCAGGGTGGTTCCGAGCTCGGGAACTTCGGCCGAAAGATCGAGTCCGAGCTCCTCGAGGACGATCTTTCGCACCAGGGAGAAACCGTTGGCATGAAGACCATTTGAGGCCAGGCCCAGGATGACATCCTCCACCGAGACCTCGGAGCCGTCCACAATCCGGCTCCTTTCCACCACTCCCACCGCAAAGCCCGCACAGTCATACTCCCCCGGCGGATACATCCCCGGCATCTCCGCGGTCTCCCCCCCGAGGAGCGCACACTCGGCTTCCCGACAGCCTTCGGCGATACCGGAGAGGAGTTCGAGATAAATATCTTCCTCGAGTTTCCCGAAGGCCAGGTAATCCAGGAAAAAGAGGGGTCTGGCTCCGCAGACCACCAGGTCGTTCACGCACATGGCCACGAGGTCGATACCGATTCCCCGATGGCGTCCGGCCAGGACCGCCAGTTTGATCTTGGTGCCCACCCCGTCGGTGGTGGCGCAGAGGACCGGTTCCCGAAATTGGTTGAGGTCCAGGGCAAAGAGTCCGGAAAAACCTCCGATATCCGAAAGCACCCCGAAGCGGGGGGTGCTCTTTACGAGTCTTCGCACCTCCTCCACCAGGCGGTTGGCCTTGTCGATATCTACTCCGGCTTCGGCGTAACGGGACCCTTCAGCCATCTCTCAGTAGGCGTAAAGTTTTCCGTAAGGGCGATGAGTGTAGGGCTCGATCTTGATGAAAGGTTCCTTCATGATCTCTTCGAGGTCGAGGTTAAAGTCCTCGCAGTATTCGGAAAGGTGTTTTCGGAGCAGGGCCTCGTCCTCGTCCGTGATTGCATGGGGCTTTAACCCCAGGCCGAGCTGGCTTTCGGAGACCTTGCCCCGGACGTAAATGGTCCCTCCGTGCATACCGGTGCCGAGGTAGATCCCGGCGATGGGGCGCTCCGGATAACGCGAGAACATGCCCAGCAGGATGATAATCCCTCCGGCCATGTATTCCCCCAGAAAATCCCCGGCCTTACCTCCGATTACGATCACCGGGACCTTATCCATGTAGGCCTTCATGTGGATGCCCACCCGGTAGCCCACGTCGGAATAGACGTGGATCTTTCCGCCGCGCATGGCGTAGCCCACCACGTCGCCGGCCATGCCGTGGACCACGATCTTGCCCTCGTCCATGGTGTTTCCGGCCCCGTCCTGAGTGTTCCCATGCACGATGATCTCCGGTCCCCGCATGAAAGCCCCGAGATCGAGCCCCGGGGTGCCATAGATCTCCAGTTTAATCTTTTCCGATATCCCGGCGGCGATGTAGCGCTGGCCGTTTACGTTCCGCAGGATGAAGGTTCGTTCCCCTTCCTCGATCTTGGCCCGAAGGAGCCGATTGAGATCCCGGTAGTGAAGATCCCTGGCGTCAATCTCTGCGGCCATCAATTCCTGCCTCCTTTAAAGCGTTCCCAGGCTTTGAAAAATTCCTCTAAGCTCATTTTCAAATCTTCCCGAATTATTTTGCGCAATAACCCCTTGGGAAGCGAGCGTCCCGGATGAACTGGAACGGTTGTGACTCTTCCGTCTGCTGCTCGCAATCTTACAAAAACCGTAAAATTCCTGACCCGTAACATCAGGCAGCCGAAACCTGTTCTACTTCTACTATCTCCCGAAATCCTACAAACCGGTTAAGCATTTCCGGTGATTCCTCCTCCAGACATAATTCAATAGCCTCCCGAATATTTTTTAAATTCATTTCCTTACCCCGGATATCGACAGACCGCGGCCCCGGTCTTTTCTCCCGGGCCCCGAAGGTAACTACGTTGATTGGGGATACTTCCCGGCTCAAGCTCCACGATCACCGGTTCCCCGGCCTTGGGGGCCCAGACCCGGTCGGGATCCGGGCAGATGGCCCGGATGGCCGCTTCCTCGCTGGCCATGTAAACCATATCGCCCTTTTCGGCCGCCACCAGAGGCCGGAGTTTCACCCGGTCGTTTAGTCCCACCAGCCCTCCGTTATAGGCGAAAAGGATGGCAAAGGGCCCGTTCAGCATGGCCGCCCCGTAGACCGTCCGCACCGCCGTGGCCAGTTCCCTTTCCTCCTGGGGCATACGGTCGATCTCCTGCCAGAAAGGCGGCGCCAGAGCCATACAGGCCACCTCGATGGGAAGCCGGTGGCGCCGGATGAGAAGGTCCAGAAGATAGGCCACCACCTCGGTGTCGGTGAGAAGGGTGCAGTGGTAGCCGAACATCTCCAGATACCGCCGGTTGGTGCCGTAGCTTGAGATCTCTCCGTTGTGCACGATGGACCAGTCCAGGATGGTGAAAGGATGCGCTCCCCCCCACCAGCCCGGGGTGTTGGTGGGAAACCGGTTGTGGGCCGTCCAGATGTAGGCCTGGTATTCCTCGATACGGAAGAACTCCGCGATCTGATGCGGAAACCCCACCCCCTTGAAAGCCCCCATGTTCTTGCCGGAGGAAATCACGTAAGCGCCCTCGATTCTGGTGTTGATCTCCATGACCAGGGAGACCATGTAGTCGTCTTCGTCCTCCGTCCCCTCGCAGAGCTGACGGGTCTCGCCCTCGTACTTGGGTTTTACGAAATAGCGCTTGAAAAGGGGAGGATCCTCGATCCCGGGGGTGCGCCGGGTGGGGATGGGCTCCTCGTGGGCCATGTAGGTCCGGTGGGCCAGCAGTTCCTCCACGTCCTCCAGGGCCTTTCGGTGATCGGCCATCACGTGGAGGGCGTAGTAGTCCGCCAGATCGGGGTAAATCCCGTAAGCCGCAAACCCGGCCCCGAGACCGTTGCCCCGTTCCTCCTGGCAGCAAATGGACTTGATGATGACCTCGCCGGGGATGAGCTCCCCTTTACGGTGGATGACGCCCGAGAGTCCGCAGCCTGAGATGTCCTTCATCTTATTCCCCCGCGTGTTTTACCCCGAGGATTTTCATCTCGGTTTCCGTAAGCCCCACGGCCCGCAGTTTGTCCCGGTTTCCGCGGAGGCTCTCTATGGAGTTAAGTCCCATAGCCCCCAGCATTTCCTTCATCTCGTGAGCCCAGCCATGCACCAGGTTGTAGATCTTCTCGTAGGCCACCTCCGGGGGCAGACGCTTGATGAGTTCGGGATGGTTTGTGGCGATCCCCCAGGGGCACTTGCCGGTGAAACAGTGCTGACACATGGTGCAGCCACAGGCGATCAGGGCCGGAGTCCCGATGTAGACCGCGTCCGCCCCGAGGGCGATGAGCTTGATGACGTCCGCGCTGCAACGGATACCGCCCGAGGCGATCACCGAGGCCCAGTTACGGATTCCCTCTTCCCGCAGCCGCTGATCCACCGCGGCCACCGCAAGCTCGATGGGGATACCGATGTAGTCCCGGAACATGGTGGGGGCCGCGCCGGTGCCGCCTTTGAGCCCGTCGATGACCACCGCGTCCGCTCCGGCCCGTACGATCCCCGAGGCGATGGCCGCCACGTTGTGCACGGCCGCGATCTTCACGAAGACCAGCTTCTGGTACTCCGTGGCCTCCTTGAGGGCGAAGATGAGGCCGCGCAGGTCCTCGATGGAGTAGATGTCATGATGCGGGGCCGGGGAGATGGCGTCTGAGCCCACCGGAATCATCCGGGTCTTGGAGATCTCCTCCGTAACCTTTTCCCCGGGAAGATGTCCCCCGATGCCGGGCTTGGCCCCCTGTCCGATCTTGATCTCGATGGCCACCCCGGCCTTGAGATAGTCCACGTGCAGCCCGAAGCGCCCGGAGGCGCACTGGACAATGGTGTTTCCGCCGAACTCATAGAGCGAGGCGTGGAGCCCGCCTTCCCCGGTGTTGTAGAGGGTCCCGAGGTCCCGGGCCGCCCGGGCCAGGCCCTGGTGCACATGGAGGCTTATGGCCCCGTAACTCATGGCCGCAAACATGATGGGCACCTCGAGTTTGATCTGCCGCGGCAGCGGCCGTTTCAGGCGGAATCGGCCTTCTCCGGCGGCCTCCACCTCCAGGGCGTCCGGTTTGGGACCCAGGTAGGTCCTCAATTCCATGGGCTCCCGCAGGGGATCGATGGGCGGGTTGGTGACCTGGCAGGCGTCAAGGACCAGATGGTCGAAGTAGCTCCGAAAGGGGATGGTGCAGCCGGTGGAGGTGAGGAGCACCCCGCCCTGGTCCGCCTGCTTGTAAACGTTTTTGATGAACCAGGGGGTCCAGACCGCGTGCTCCCGAAAATCCGAGGGATTGCGCCGGATGACGATGGCCCGCGTGGGGCACATGGCCTCGCAGCGATGACAACCCACGCACTTGGTATGATCTTCCGAGAGCTCTTTTTTCTTGGCGTTCCAGATATGGGCCCCATAGGAACATTCCTTGACACAGATGCGACAGTTGATGCATTTTTCGGAGTCTCGCTCTATGATGAAGTCAGGAAAGAACTTGGCCCACTGGGGTACCTTTTTCTTGCGGGTGCTTTTGGCCTTCTCTTTTTCGCCCACCGAAAGCCCTCCTTTTCGTCCGGTAAGAAGCCACTTTAATGGAAATCTTAAATGTTTCAAGGGTGCAACCTTGCCAAAGACCGGGTGAAACAATAAATTTGTCTGCATATAACATTTTTCCTCCCACCGGGAAGGGATAAGAGGAGGGCGAACTTTTTTCAGGGGGGGTTCCAGGAACTATGGAAACAACCTACCGGGTCATATACGGGGATACGGATACCGGCGGGGTCATGTATTACGGGAACTACCTGCGTCTTTTCGAGATCGGTCGCACCGAGCTCCTGCGGGCCCACGGGCTGACCTATCGGGAAATAGAAGAGCACGAGGGGCTGATTCTCCCGGTGGTGGAGGCTCACGTGCGCTACAAGGCTCCGGCCCGCTACGACGACCTTCTTACCATCGAGACCAGGCTTACGGAGGTCAAACCTCACCGGGTGCGTTTCGATTATGAAGTCAAACGGGAGGGGCGGCTCCTGGTCCAGGGCTACACCGTCCATGTTCCGGTCAACAGGGAAGGCCGCCTGTCTCGGTTTCCCGAAAGGCTTCTGCGTAATCTTGAGTCCCTTCTTGAATCCGGCCGTTGACAGGTATTTTCGGGGTGTTAATATGCCGGAAACTTGCTTGAAAGGAGGGATGCCCTTTGCCCGGAGTAATCGTACGCGAGGACGAACCCTTTGAGCAGGCCCTCAAGCGTTTCAAAAAGCAGGTGGAACGGGACAAGATCCTTTCGGAGGTCAAAAAACGGGAGTTTTACGAAAAACCCGGAGTGCGCCGGCGGAAGAAGATCATGGCCGCCAGGAAACGCCTTCTCAAGAAGCTCAAGAAAATGCGCCAGTATGACTGATTGAATGCCGGGCTTTCTTGAGAAACTCGAATGGCCCGGGTTCCTTGAGGAGCTCAAGCGTCATCTGAGGACCGAGGCCGGGGAAACCAAGCTTTCGGCATTTACCCCGGCCTTTTCCTTTGAGGAGGCCCTGGCCAGGCAGGCCCGTCTCCGGGAACTGCAGGCCTTCTCGCAAAAGGCCGGAGTAAACCGCCTGCCGGAACTTCCGCGAATCGCCCCTCTGGCTCTTCGTGCGGCCAGAGGTGGCCTTCTTCAGCCGGAAGCCCTGCACGTGGTAAGGAAACACCTCGAGACTGCTCAGATTTTTAAAGGGCTTTCCTTTTTCCCGGACCCTTCGCCTCTGGAACCCCTGCGGTGGGAACTTGAGGCGGCCCTTGATCCCGGTGGTCGGGATCTTTCCGATGGGGCTTCGCCCGAACTGGCCGAGGCCCGGCGCCGCTTTCGACATTTTTTCGAACGGCTGCACCGGCTCATGGAGGAGCTTCTGCGGCGTTATGCCCGGGAAGGCGTCCTCCGTGAGGAACACATCTTTCAGCGCAGGGGACGACTGGTCCTTCCGGTGCGCTCGGAGCACAAGCATCGGGTCCCGGGGATCCTCCACGATGTCTCCCAGTCCGGGGCTACGGTCTTTATCGAGCCCTCCGAGGCCGTGCCTCTCTCAAACGAACTTGAGCTTGCGCGGCTTGAGGAGGAACGGGCCAGGAGGAAGGTCCTTGAGAGATTGTCCCGGCTGGTGGGCGAGCTGGCGGAACCTCTCCTGCGCCTGGAGGAGGCCCTGGCCGAGGTTGATATAGGGCTTTCGGCCCTGAGCCTGGCCCAAAAATATGCTGGCCGTTTTCCGGAGCTCAAATCCTCGGGACCCCTGAAGCTTTTTCGGGCGGCTCATCCCTTTTTCTTTTTCCGGGGGGAGACCCCGGTAGCCAACGACTTCAAGCTTTTTCCCGAAAAACCGATACTCCTCATAAGCGGGCCCAACTTTGGAGGTAAGACCGTGGCCCTCAAGACCATCGGGCTCTGCGTACTCCTGGCCCAGGCCGGGCTGCCCATTCCCGCGGCCGAGGGCTCGGAGGTGCCCGTTTTCAGTCAGGTGCTTGCGGATCTTGGGGACGACCAGGGACTTGAGGCCCACGAAAGCTCCTTTTCCGCCCATCTTCGGGCCCTCAAGGAGATCCTGGAGGAGGCCGGGGAGGGGAGCCTGGTGCTACTCGACGAGCCGGGAAGGGCCACCGATCCCCGGGAGGGGGCGGCGCTGGCGGTGGCGGTGCTCGAGGTCCTGGAGGATTCCGGCGCCCTGGTGGTGGCCACCACCCATTTGCCCGAGGTCAAGCGTTACGCCGTTTTGAGCGAAAAGGCCGTGCCCGCATCCATGGCCTTTGAGGAAGACCAGGGCCGGCCCACCTATCGTCTGGTCTACGGCGTGCTCGGGGCCTCCCACGGCCTGGGTCTGGCCCGGGCGGTGCTGCCCTCGGCCATCATCAAGCGGGCCGAGGCCCTCCTTTCCGGAGACGAAACTCAGGAGGCCTACCTCGAAAAGCTCCGGGCCCTGGAAAGGGAACTCCGGGAGAAGGAGAAGGTGCTTGAGGAAGAAAGGCAGGCGCTTCTTCGCGAGAAAGAGGCCCTGGAGCACAGGCGGCGTCTCCTCGAAGAGGAGGCCCGAAAGGCCCGGGAAAGGTTGCGGGAGGAGGTACGAGAAAGGCTCCGGGAGCTTGAGAGCCGGCTTTTCGAGATGGCCAGGGAGTATCAGCGCCTGGGCCGGAAACAGGTGGAAGATAAGTGGAAGGCCGCGGCCCGGGCGGTGCTTGAGCCCCTTGAAGAGGCCGGGGTAGAGACGGTCTCTCCGGGCCAGAAGGTCCTGCTTAAGGACCTGGGTCGGGAAGGGGTGGTCCTCCGGGACCTGGGCGAAGAAGTCGAGGTCCAGGTAGGGGCCTTCAGACTTGCGGTTCCCAAAAAAGGTATTAAAGTCCTTTCGGATGTTCCGCAAAGCCCACGCTTCCGAGTCTCGGTTTCTTCGGATGCCCCATCTTCGGACGAAATCCATCTCCTGGGCCTGCGGGCGGACGAAGCCCTTCCGCAGCTTGAAGCCTTTCTCAACCGGGCCCTCTTGGCTGGCAAAAGGGAGGTGCGTATCGTTCACGGTCTCGGCACCGGAAGACTCATGCGGGCGGTAAGGGCCTACCTCGAAAAACACGAGGCGGTGGAGGCCCTTAGACCAGGAACCCCCCTGGAGGGGGGTGAAGGGGTTACGGTAGTAAGGCTTTCTTCCGGAGCCGAGGGGATTCGCCGCCGGAGGGAGACGTGAGCCTGAGGGAGGCCGCGGCCCGTATCCGGGAAACCATAAACATTGTGGATCTGGTTTCCGAATA
>JALWCD010000116.1:0-1482 GCA_027036915.1 Thermodesulfatator sp.
GTCGTAAATTTGTTCTCAAATAAATTACAATTTTGTGATAATTCAAGTTAAAGGATTGGTCCCTTTTCGGGGCGCGGACGTATTTTAGGAAAATTTTTCATTTTGGTATGTTTATTGCAAAGGTTTTATAGCAAAAATGGGAGAGGAGGTCGTTATGGTGAATGCCGATGTGGTCTGGATGCTGGTGGCCACAGCCCTGGTGATGTTCATGACCCCGGGGCTGGCTCTTTTTTACGGTGGTCTGGTGCGGGCCAAAAATGTGCTTTCCATTTCTCTTCAGGTCTTCATCTGTCTGGGCTTGATCAGTCTTCTGTGGTTTGTTTACGGTTACAGTCTGGCCTTTGGGCCGGATCACGGCTCGGTGATCGGCGATTTTTCCTATCTCTTTTTAAAGGGGGTGGGTCTTGGGCCCGCGCCCGCGGCCGAAAATATCCCCCACCTCCTCTTTGCGGCCTTTCAGCTTATGTTTGCGGTCATCACCCCGGCCCTCATTACCGGGGCCTTTGCAGAGAGGATGCGTTTTTCAGCCTATCTCATTTTTGTAACTTTATGGTTTACCCTGGTGTATCTTCCTCTCTGTCACTGGGTCTGGGGCGGAGGCTGGCTGGCCAAATTGGGAGCCCTTGATTTTGCCGGGGGCACGGTGATTCACATTGCCTCCGGGGCCTCGGCTCTGGCCGCGGCGCTGCTCATCGGCCCCCGGGTGGGCTATCGGCGGGAGCCCATCCATCCTCACAATCTTCCTCTGACCCTGCTCGGGGCCGGACTTCTCTGGTTCGGGTGGTTCGGGTTTAACGCCGGAAGTGCGCTGGCGGCCGACGGGGTGGCCGTGCAGGCCTTCATGAACACTCATCTGGCCGCGGGGCTGGCGGCCCTCACCTGGATGTTCGCGGAATGGCTCTTTCAGGGGGCTCCCACTACTCTGGGGGCGGCCTCCGGGGCCGTGGCCGGCCTGGTGGCCATCACCCCGGCTGCCGGTTTCGTCCCCCTCTGGGCCGGAGTCCTCATCGGGGCCCTGGCCGGTGTAATCTGTTACGGAGCGGTTCTTCTCAAGAATCGTCTGGGCTACGACGACGCTCTGGACGTGGTGGGCGTGCACGGCGTGGGCGGATTCTGGGGAGCACTCGCCACTGGTCTTTTTGCCTCCAGGGCCGTCAACCCCGCCGGAGCCGACGGACTCTTTTTCGGGAACCCGCATCAATTCTGGGTCCAGGCGGTCGGGGCCCTGGCCGGAGCCATTTTCTGTTTCCTGCTTTCCCTGATCCTTCTCAGGCTGGTGGACGCTCTGGTCGGTCTCCGGGTGGAAAGGGAAGACGAGATCCAGGGCCTTGATCTTACCCAGCATCGTGAAACCGGCTACAGCTTTTAACAAAATAGTAAAATTGTCAGAAGCCTTATGATCTAAAGGTTCCGGGGGCCCTGAAGGGCCCCCGCAGGTGACGAGAAAGAAACAAAAATGTAAGGTTGGAGGGCATGAAATAG